>UQQT01000034.1 GCA_900543395.1 uncultured Oscillospiraceae bacterium
GAAAATGAGTTCGTCAATGCAGTCCGTATATCTGCCCTGCCGTATGAGATCGTTTTTTAGCTCAACAAGGCTATGTAATATCAGTGCCCTTTCGTGACTGTCTACATATAGAGGAGTGGGTATGTCTTTCATACGCTTGACCTCCTTGCATTTGTATTGTACCGTAGGTCGGTGTTAAGTTCCATTGTGCGATAGGCTTGTCCTACGCTACATTGGGAACAGCGGCGTAAATGTTGATTGTTCTGATGCTGCCACGCTTAACTACCGTTGAATGCTCTGAGAAGTCCACTTTGTTATTTTCGCCGTACTTCAACACCTTGTCCGAGGTCTTTAAGCTATGTACCCAAAGCCCACAAAACGCAGGATTTTGAACTGAATTTGCGCTGTGAAACATTTCCGATGCTTCTCTGGGCCGAAATTTTCAAAAATGATGTCATTCGTTAGACCCTTGCTTGAGTTTCTTGTGATTATCTGAAACCCAATGAATTGCGCATTTTTGTAATTTTTCAAGCAATTCAAGGTGTTCCACATAGTTAGCATCATTTAAACATCTACGCTTATCTGTTAACCTAATTACATTATTTGCTTTTTGTTCCAATCCAGTCTCTCGCTCAGTTCCGACTATGACCTGTCCATCGTCTGACAAAAACAGCTCCAAGGACTTAAATATGCTTCCTAAATTTTCGGCATCCTGTCCTTGCTGGTTTGGAGTGTCAACCACATAGAAATTGAAAGGACTCTTTGCTCTATATAAATTATATAGATACAATGCTGATTGATACATATAAACCAATCGAGGTGTTTCACTACCTGTACGGTCTATTATTTGCACAAAATCTCTGAGTTTAATGAATGTTTTAGAAAGATTTATCGCTTCTGCAAAAGTGCGACAATATCCTGCTATATCTTCTCTTATTTCTTTTGAACGCTCTTTGGATTTCTTTTCATTTATTTTATCATCGATTATTGCTATCTTCGCAACATACGAATCAATGTCTCGTTGTAGAACTTCCAATTGAGCCTTGCAAGATTCATATATTTCATACTGTCCCTTGCTCTTATAAAAAGACGAATATGATAGAAGTTCTTGAGAATTACGAATTTTTTGCTCGACGGATTGAATCTCTAACGAAACTTCGCTATAACTTTTTCTGAGGTCTTCCAACTTTTCTGTAGCAATAGATATACTATTTTTCAATTCATCCATAAGTTTCTCAGAATGAGCATAGTCTGAAGTTATATTTAATTGCTCATCTAATCTGTTTGAATAAACAGCACCACAAATTGGGCAGACCAACTCATCTTTTTGAGTCATTGCAAATTCAATATCCTTTTGGGTTTCTACGAGATTGTGCTCTACCATATGCAATTTGTGCTGATTGACATATATCTCATTTTCTAAAACGGACATCTCTGCGCTATAAGAAAATTGCAGCTTTCTCATTTCTTCCGCCTTAGAAAGTAAGGATTCAATATCAGTTGTGATATCAGCAACGGATTCAATATTCTCAATTTGTGTTAGCGTAGATGTAATACGGGAGACAAAATTTTGATTGTAATTAAATTCCTTTTTCTTGTCGTCCCTTTCGAGTATGTGTTCTGCTTTTTGTGCTTGAAGTTCGTAATATGTATCGTCAAGATACCCGCACACATACTTATTTGTATGGGCTTTCCAATCTTTAATATATGCAACATTGCTGAAGGAATCGGCTATTTTTCCCCAACCTTCATCTTGGTCGATATACTGAAATCTAAATAGTAATGGTGGTGTCACATTGAATTGCTTGCCATCTTTTGAAATGCACGGCATCTTAATACCTAAAATATTCATTAGGCAGTTGCTATATTCGTGAAAAGCTTCTGTTTCAATAATGCAAGAATAGTTATCTCTGTTACTTTCAAAAATCTGGAATTTCTTGCCTTGACGAACAATACAATAAGAGTTTTTACCATATTCAAAGAACAACAAATAAGTGGAAATTAACTTTTTCCAATCAGATTCAATCCTTTTGCACTCGCATCCCAATGTGGTAAATATACTTTTAATAATCGAGGATTTTCCCGTTTTATTTCCACCGAGAATAATATTAAGTCCATTTTCAAAAGGAACCTCTAACGACCGAGACTCACTTTGACTGATTACTATCAGTTTTTTTATCGTTAGTCTTTTCATTTCCTTTTTCCTCCTGCTGTTTTCGTAAATTTCTAATTAAAATTTTGTACTGTTGTTCTTGTTTAACCTTATCGACTGAACTTGTGCTCATAATACAACACCTCAACTAACGATTTATCAAGAGAATCTGATATGAGACTGCGATTTCGTAATTCTTGAATGCATAAATTATTTAATTCATCGCTTACTCCATTCGTCTCACTTAATTTGCAATATGTAGAGACCACTTTTCTCAATGCCACAACAATTTCTTGATATTTTACATCATTAACATCGAGCCATCTCGCATCATGAAGTGTTTTTGCTGCTATTATACGATTAACATCTTTGTCCGACAGCGATTGCGTAACCAAGTAATTGCGAAATGTATCATAATTTCCGCCGCTTTTTATATTATCATCAATTTTCTTGCCTACTTGAGCTACATCTACACCTTTTTTCTCAACTAATCTTCTCATACTAATGGGCACTCTAATTTTTTCTTTGCTCTTTTTTCTTACGTCATTTAACAACTGCTGAAAAATAAGATTTGCAGTATTTAACGGAATATTTTTGTCTGCCAAGTGATTAAAAAATTTGCCCATAGTTTGAGATTCATAAGTTGTTAGTTGTAATTCTGATTTATGAACAAATGTGTTCTGGATGAATTCTTCAAAGACTGAATCAAAATTGCTCGGCATATCATCAGAGAATTCTTCTTTGATGCGGTCTTTGATTTTTTTATATAGTTTTATATTCTCTGTTTGAAGACTTTTTCCGTCTTCAACATACGACTGCCATAATAAAACATCATTATCGAAGTCATTGTTTGATACAAAGTGACAGTGCGAGCATTCGGAACCAAAAAACAAATAGTTATAGAAAATAAAACCTAAAAATGACTTTTTGTATACACCTGTTTTTTTCTTCTCCCTTTTAGACATTTCCGCAATAGTCCAGTCAGAAGAGTCTTCTTTTGTTTTTATCTGAAAAAATTGGTACTGCTGATTACTGGGAGAAAACTCAGCCATATCATCATGGAATTCACAAAAAACTATACACTCCGCATCCTCTTGTAGTCTTCCTATAATATGACATACTATCCAATGGACTTGATATTCGAATCTGTTATAGGAGTCTGAGCCTGCTTGCTCACGTTGTTCGGTTGTAAGCACTTTACTCATAAATCGGAACTCCTTTCGTTCTTAATCCAGTTCAAATCAACTTTCCACTGTTTTTGCCATTCATTCTCATTGACTATCGCATCAAACACAGGCTCAAGGAAAGTCTGGATTTCAGCAATGACAAGCGGAAACTCAAGTGTATCATCTTTTATTGTTTTCAAAAAGTACTTCCAACGCTTTTGCATATCTTCGTCATCGGCAAGTGAAACAACCCGCTTAAAGCTGTCTCTATCGTAAGGAGTGCCACGCCGCTGCAGGGTGCTTAAGATAGCGGATTGCAATCTTCCTCCGTCAAAATTGAATGTCCTTGAAAGATAATAAATATCGTAAAAATCTTTCATTCTTCCTGTCAGCTCAAAGCGCTGCAATATAGCATCAAACTTCTCGGCAATGGTGCTTTCAAGTGAATAAGTTTTGATTATTGGTGCCTCAAACTCTGGAAGTTGCGTATTGATTGTGCGTTCTTCAGCACGGGGGAATATAATATCACCCACACCAATGTCAATGTTGAATGGCACACGCACATTCTTTATTTGAGCAATAATTTGTGTACTGATACCGTGATATTTTCTTTGTGGAGAAATTTCCTCAAATCCTTTTGCCCGCATTTCTATATAATCGTTGCCTGTTGGCGTGTTAATAATTTTACCAATCAAATCTTTTATATCTTCTATAGAATTAGGGTATCCACGGAGCAGAAAATCGACATCAATAGTAGCTCTGCTTTCAAAGTTGGTTAAGGTATAAATAAACAGCCCACCTTTGAGTATCAGCGTATCTTCATACTCCGATTTTGATAACTTTCTCAGAAATTCTTCTTGAACAAAAAGCTGTAGGCATTGCTGATAACTGATACCCGAAGCTTTTGCCTTATTTCTGAGCTTTGCCAAAACGGAAGCTGCTTTATCTGCCATTACAACCACACTCCTATCAGTTCTTTTACCTTTTTCTGCACACGCAGCTTCTTAGAATACATCATAAGATTGGGGATATTTTTTTTCGGGTCATTAACATATCCCTGTATTGCTTTATTGAAAATTTCCTTATCCATTTTACTCATATTTTTTAGAACATCACATATCGTCCTGTCACGGTCATAAATTCGGACTTTTGTAAAATCGATTTTACCGGTTGTTTCGCCAAGCGTAACCAACTCTGGCTCAATGCGATATGCTTTAATAAATGGATACTCTATGTTAGTTCGCAATTTTGAAACATTCCTATCTATTGCAAAACTCCATTCAGCAGGGTTTCTATCGCTATACTTGTAATAAAACAGCGCCGTTTCCATGCAAAGAACAGCATCTGGAAACAATGTGTTGATAATAACTATTTCTTTGGTTTCACAGCTTTCAATCCAATGATAATAACCGCGTCTAATTCTTTCAATATAGCCTTCATCCAAAAGTTGTTTAATGTCGGCATAATATAGCTTGGCTTTAAGAATTTCAGCAGTAGACATCACATAATGATGTTGCTCAAAAATCTTTCTCACCACTTTAATATCATTTTCACGCAGCATTCGCACACCTCTATTTAATTGCCTCAAATTCGTTAATCGGTCGGGTACTTTACTATATTATTATATACTATTTTCATATAGAAAGTCAATAGCGAACTACCCACTTGTTTGTTTTTGAGTGGGTAGTTCGCTATTGATAAGGTGGGTGGCTTGTCCACAATTGAAGCATATGGGGCTGATATTGAATTAGACAGCAACTTGAAATTTTGTTGAAGCGATAGCGTATAGATTTATAGTCCGTTCTATCTCTCCAACCTCGATAGAATAAGGCTTTTCGGCACTTTTACCATTGTCAGAATCGTCGTATTTTTTAATTCTGTCGAGTGTCGAAAAGCTATGTATCTTAAAGCCAAAGACCTCACGCTTGTCCTCGTATTTGATACTTTGGAACATTTCCGATGCTTCTCTGGGAACCGAGGAGCTCGGGCATTTTGAGATGATTGGAGCTATGGTTTATCAGCTTACGCGTAATCTTTCGATTGAAGAGATAAAAAAGTCCGGATTCGATAAATATTTTGTCGACCATACAACCGGAATCTATCCTATAGCGGCAAGCTCGACACCTTACTCCGTTCAGACATTCCAGTCCAAAGGCGACGTTATCGCCGATTTGTCGGAGGATTTGGCTGCCGAACAGAAAGCAAGGGTTACATACGATAATATTTTAAGACTTATCGACGACCCGGATATCATAGAGCCTATCAAATTCTTACGCGAACGCGAAATCGTACATTTTCAGCGTTTCGGCGAGGGATTGAGACTCACGACGGACAAATTAAACGAAAAGAATTTCTACGCATTTAACCCTTCGTTTGATAAGTAAAATATGATAAAAAGCTGTAATTCGTTCCGCCTGTTAACGGTTTGAATTACGGCTTTTTTACATAAATATTTTATTCAAATATTAATCAAGAAGATAGCAATTCGTCAATTTTGTTTTCTAAATCATCTTTATATTTATTGAAAAAAGAAACAGGAAGCCTTAATTCGATCCATAGTTTTGCAATTATGCCTATTTTATCTCTTTTATCATTTATAATGTCTTTCTTTACGTAGGACAAAAAAAACCGCCAACATACTCAACAATTGAATAATATTGTCATTCTCCATTTCTGAATCGTTATTTACAATATCTAAAAAATAATCATTGTAAAATTTTTTTAATTCATTGTACATTCGCATTGTTTTTATTGAACCATAAGTTGAAACATAACCTGTTAATCTATATAATCTTTCAGCAACATTTGAACTTTTAGCAAACTCACCGCTTCTATGCTCATAAATATCATACGGAAAAATAGCAGGTGGTTTCAAATGTTGTTTTAAAATCAACTGTAAAATTTCAGTAACATCATATTCAATTGATTTGTAATTATCCCAATATTGTTCTAACAGTCTTTTTGAAACTTCTCTTTTTACGTTAAGTTTATTAAGGATTATTGTTATAATAAATCCAATAACTGATACTAATGAAGGTACTATTACCTCTAAACATTCCAAACTGTTTCACCTCATTGAATTTGCAATTCTTTTTAATTATTTTCCAAGGCAAATTTTTCTATATTCATAATATTTGATATTACAAACCTCTGCGCATCGGCGTTATAGACGTTCTTTTTATAGCTGATTCCTGTAAGCGATACGGAATCGACGGTTTTTATCCCGAGAGACATTCCCTTATCCGTTGCAATTTTAACCCTCTTATCCGCCCGTGTTATCTCGCTTAAATACCCCTCGTTCAAAAGCCACGAGGATATATGTACGGCAGAGCATTTTTTTACGTTATCGCCGATAACATCATTGATTCTCTTTGAAATAACCTGGACTCCGACGCCCTGTTCGCTGACCTCGACTTTTTCAAGCTGTTCGTCGGTTATAATAAACGGAGACTGCTTTACCGTTTGTTTATTACCGACTTCCCCGCCGTTCTCGATTACTTTTGAAAGAATATCAGACACATAAAAAAGACATCTGCTTATTCTTACATTATTTAATACTTTATCGTCCGGCATTTCGCAGTCAGTCAGCGGATCAATACCGTTTGCAAGCTTATCAATATATGTTTTTGCTCTCATCATTTTTTCAAGTTCTGTCATATAAACCCTCTGCACTTTCTGATTACACTTAAACAGCATTTCGTAATGAATCAAATAAATTATATATTATATATACAATTTTTTCAATATGTTGCGCAAAACATATTTTTATGGTAAAATATTAAAAGAAAATTAATAAACATATTGTATAATTAAAAAAACGAAAGAAGGCGATGAAAATATCGGGACACAGGATAAATATAATGAAAACAGCGCTGAAGGATAAAATTTCAGAGGCTGCGGCGTCTGTCATGCCTATTGCAGTTATAGTTGCGCTTGCGTGTCTGTTTATAGCACCCGTGGAGACGGATGTTTTACTGTGCTTCTTAGTCGGAGCGGTAATGATTATCGTCGGAATGGGACTATTCTCGCTCGGCGCGGAACAATCCATGACTCCGATAGGCAGTAAAACGGGAACGGCTTTGACTAAAACAAAAAATATGCCGTTAATTTTAATAGTCAGTTTTTTACTGGGATTTGCAATTACAATCTCCGAACCGGATTTACAGGTTCTTGCACAGACGGTTCCGCATATAGGAAATACAGTTTTGCTCGTAACGGTCGGTGCGGGAGTCGGACTGTTTATGAGTGTATGCATGTTAAGAATTCTGACGGGCGCAAGTTTAAAATTAATACTGATAATCTGTTATATATTGATTTTTGTTATCGCTTCATTTGTCGATAAAGATTTTTTAAGCGTCGCATTCGACTCGGGCGGAGTTACGACGGGACCTATGACGGTTCCGTTCATTCTTGCAATGGGTGTCGGCGTTTCAAATATTCGAAGCGATAAAAAAGCCGAATCCGACAGCTTCGGTCTTGTAGCTCTTTGTTCGATAGGTCCGATTCTTGCAGTTCTTCTTCTTGGATTATTTTATACGGGAAGTGCGGACAGTTCGGTTTTGGATATCGCGTCGTATGATAATACGGCTCAAATCGGTACCGGATTTTTAAAAGAAATTCCCGTTTATATGAAAGAAATGGCTGTTTCGATGCTCCCGATAATCGTTATATTCTTGATATTCCAGTTAGTTTCTCTGAAAATGTCAAAAAGAAGCCTTGCAAAGATTTTAATAGGAATCGTGTATACATATGCCGGGCTCGTCTTATTCTTAACGGGCGTTAATATCGGATTTTCTCCCCTTTCCGCTCAGCTCGGCGCCACACTTGTAAACGACGGAAAAACATATCTTTTAATTCCGTTTGCAATACTTTTAGGATGGTTTATTATATCTGCGGAACCGGCGGTCGGAGTTCTCGAAAAGCAGATTGAAAGCGTAAGTTCGGGCGCAATTCCCGGTAAGGTAATAAAAATAAGTCTGTCAATCGCGGTTTCGCTTGCGATGGGCTTGTCGATGTTGAGAGTAATAACCGGAATATCAATACTGTGGTTCTTAATCCCCGGTTATGCGTCCGCTTTGATTCTTTCTTTATTCGTCCCCGATATTTATACGGCGATAGCTTTTGACTCGGGCGGAGTCGCTTCCGGTCCCATGACGGCGACGTTTATGCTTCAATTTATGATGGGCGCGTGCGGTGCGCTCGGCGGAAATGTTATTTCGGACGCATTCGGATGCGTTGCCATGGTTGCGATGATGCCTCTTATCTCAATTCAGGTCATCGGTCTGATTTATGAGACTAAAGAAAGAAAAGAGAAAAAAGAAGATACAGATTCGGATTACGAAATCGTGGAGCTTTGGCAGGAGGATAACGCATGAATTATATTATTTCGATAATCCCGCCGTATTCGCATAAAAAAATGCAGAAAATATGCAAAGAGCTGAAACTTCCCGTCATAATTTCAATGCCCGGAAAAGGCACCGCCGAGCAAAGCATGCTGGATCTGCTCGGAATCGAGGATAATGATAAAAGCATAGTAATGTGCGTTGCAAACGGCGAAAAAACAAAAATATTTTTTAAGCAAATTCACAGCATATTAAATGTCGGAATGCCGTCACAGGGAATCTCGGCGGCAATCCCGATAAAAAGCGTAGGAGGCGAAAAAGCGGTGGCTTATCTTAATTCGAACGAAGAAAACATAAAATATTCTCCGCAGATAAACGCGGAACATGAACTTATTATCGCTGTAGCGAATGTCGGCAGCACCGACGACGTTATGAACGCGGCAAGAAAAGCCGGCGCGCGCGGAGGAACCGTCATTCACGGCAAAGGAACGGGCGGAACGCAGACGCAGAAATTCTACAATCTGTCGATAGCTTCCGAAAAAGAAGTTATATTGATAATATCCTCCGCAGAAAAAAAAGCCGATATAATGCGTTCGATATTAGAAGAAGCAGGACCGAATACAAAAGCGGGCGCACTTGTATTCTCACTCCCTACAACCAAAATTGCAGGATTCGGCTTATTAGAAGATGATGAATAAAAAACAGCCGGACAGTTTAATAACTGTCCGACTTTTTTAATCGTCTATAAGAAGCATACGGTCATTATCAAGCTCCTTACCCGATATCTTTTTAAATTCATTCAAAAGATCGGGAACCGTAAGACCTTTTCTTTTTTCACCCTTAACGTCAAAAACGATTTTGCCCGAATTCATCATGATAGTTCTGTTTCCGAGATCCAGTGCCGACTGCATATTATGCGTAATCATCATGCATGTAAGATGATTTTCTTCGACTATGCTTTTTGTTAGTGCAAGAACTTTTTCCGCAGTCGCGGGGTCGAGAGCCGCCGTATGCTCGTCAAGCAAAAGCACCTTAGGCGGATTAACCGTAGCCATCATAAGAGTCAAAGCCTGTCTCTGTCCGCCCGACAGCAAACCGACCTGCTGTCCCATTCTGTCCTCCAGACCCATATCGAGGAGAGCAACCCGTTCTCTGAATTTCTTTTTATCACTTTTAGACGTACTGCTCAGCCATCCGCCGTGTCCGGCTGCAAGAGCAAGATTTTCTTCAACCGTCATACCCGGAGCGCTTCCGCGCATAGGGTCCTGAAACAGCCTGCCTATCTGCCGTGCTCTTTTATATTCGGGCATAAGGGTAATATCTTTTCCGTCTAATTTTATCTTACCCGAATCTGTAATAAAGCTTCCGGCTATCGCATTGAAAAGAGTAGATTTTCCTGCTCCGTTAGCTCCGATAATCGTTATAAAATCGCCGTTTTCGACGTTTAAACTTAAATTATCAAGAGCTTTTTTAGCGTCGGTGGTTCCCGGATTAAACGTTTTTGAAATATTAATAAGTTCAAGCATTATACCGTACCCCCTTCTTTTCTAAGCGACATTCTCCGCTTAAAGAGAGGCATTTTCTGTTTAAGATACGGCGCGGAAATTGCAATAACGACAATTACCGAAGATACAAATTTAAGCATAAACGCGGGCATGTCAAGTCTCAAAGCTACGGTGTAAACAAGTCTGAATATAAATGAGCCGAGTACCATGCCGATAATCTGAACGGGGATTTTACGTTTTGATGTAAATACTCCGCCTATAAGGAGCGAGGCAAGAGCAATAGTAACCATACCTGTTCCGATGTCGATATTTACCGACTTCTGCGACTGCGCGAGCAGACATCCGGAAAGAGCGGTAAACGAGTTAGCGACACAAAGACCGACTATCGTTGTAAATACGGGATTTATCGATGACGATTTTACCATATCGGGATTGTTGCCCGTCGCTCTGATTGCAAGACCGAGTCTCGTTTTAAGAAAGAACGCAAGAAATATGCAGACAAGTAAAACCGCCGCTGCGGCAACGATCAGCTTAAACTGACCGCCCATGCCGACTTTCTTCAGTAAATCCTGCGTTTTTGTAAATACGGTTACAGTCTTATTCATATTAAGAACGGACGAGTTGCCCATAACGCCTATATTTATCGAATAAAGAGCGGTATTTACTATAATACCCGCAAGCAGGCTGTTAATGCCCATTTTCGTTTGTAATATTGCCGTAATAAATCCCGATACAATTCCCGCACCCATTGCGGCGGCAATTGAAAGATACGGATGTCCCGCTATAGCTACGACCGCACCGACGGTTGCTCCGAGAGTGAAACAGCCGTCGGTGGAAAGGTCGCAGACATTGAGCATTGAATAACTTAAAAATAATGCAAGTACGGTAAGCGCGCTTATCAGTCCTAACTCGCCCGCCGATTGAAGCAGTGTTAATGCCGAACCCAGTGTCATGATATAAAACCCGTTTCTGTAATAATTATTCGAATTCCTCGGCAGTCGTTATGCTCTGAACCTTTGTGCAGTAAGGAGCAAGATCTGCCGAAATCTTGTTGTAGTCAAGTCCGATTTTTTCGCATGTCTCGGTATTTATAGTAGCGGTACCGTTATCAAAAGTAAGAACGGGAATATCGCCGGCGTTTTTACCTTCAATAAGAATCTGTCCGATAATATCGGCAGTCTTTGTTCCGAGATTAGCGTAATCAACGCCGTAGCCGAGGAACGCACCGTTGAGAGCGAATGAATCAGCGCCGGTGAAGTGAGGAATCTTAGCGTCTGCGAGCTTTTCGTAAATTGTAAGCTCCGACTTCATAATTGTATTATCGGTAGGAGTGAATACGGCGTCCATTTTGTCCGCGATAATTGAATCAACTGCGAGAGAAACCTCGTCAACGGAAGTACCCGTGTACTCCTTATAGTTTATATTGTTAGCCGAAAGATACTTTTTAGCGGCTTCGATTGCGCTTGTTGCGGAATCCTGACCTACGTCATAAAGAAGTGCAACGTTCTTTGTTTCGGGCTTAACAATATTGATAAGCTTCATAACAGAATCGGTATCAAGATAATCGGAGGTTCCTGTTATGTTTTTACCGGGCTTTTCGAGCGAATCAACGAGGCTGACGCTGATAGGATCGGAAACTGCGGCAAAAACAACGGGGATATCGGTTCCCTCTGTTGCGGACTGCATAGCCATGGCAACGGGAGTTGCGACTGCGACCATAAGGTCAACCTTGTCGGCTATGAAATTAGAAATAATCTGAGACATAACGTTTGAATCGGCGTTGCAGTTGTCGTAAGAAATATCGAACGTTACATTGTTCTGCTTGCCTATCGTTTCAAGCTGTGATTTAATATTGTCTACTATCTGATTAAGTGACGCATCGTCAACATAGTTGCAGATACCGACCTTTAAGGTCTTGGCAGCCGCCGTATCTGACTTACCCGAACTCGGCTCGTCGGATATCGACTTTGTGCAGGACGCGAACGCGCAGAGCATGACAGCCGCGGCAATAACGGCAGCAATAATTTTTTTGATTGTGTTTTTCATTTTCTTTTCCGCCTTTCAATTAATGAGTGAGCTTTCGACTGTCGGGAAAAGCAAAAAAACCTGTCCCCGCAATCTTTACATTGCCGGGACAGGAATAAATATCATCCTGCGGTGCCACCCTGCTTGATATTCTCTTACGAAAATATCCACTCATACGTACTGTCATACGCTGACGTTGTTTACGAAGCGTCGTCTCCGTCGCACATACTCGGCTTACGCCTTTCCGCTTGCCCTTGGAAGTCCATTCGGTCAAATCCTGCCCTGCCGTATTCCCATCATAAACGGCTCTCTTAAAGGACGGGGGTAAGACTTACTTACTCTCCCTCATCGGTTTAATCGGATTTTAGCACACAATTTTTCAAATGTCAATAGGCAAAATTGATTTTTTTCAATTCTTTTATGCGTTTATCAACCCGGGAGCTTCATTGCGTTTAAGCAAATCGAATGAAACGCTTGTCGTAAACATATCACCGTCGATCGATACGCTGATTTCTCCGTTCTGAAGTGCGGTAAGACTTTTAACAATTGAAAGTCCGAGTCCGCTTCCCTCCGTATTTCTTGACGAATCACCTCTGACAAAACGCTCCATAAGTTCGTCGGATGAAATGTTCAGCTGCGCTTTTGAAATATTCTTAAATATTGTAACGACTCTGTCTCCTACTTTTCTGACGGAAAGATAGACGCGCGTGCCGGGAAACGCATACTTGCATATATTGCTCAAAAGATTGTCATATACACGCCACAGCAAACGGCTGTCCGCCATTATATAATGAGATTCGTCGTCCGTTGTAACAACCAGTTCAAGATTTGATTTCTGCGCGCGTTCCGTATATTCTGCGACAGCCTGCGACAGAAGAATGCCGGCGTCGCACGGCGCAAAATTAACCTGAATATTTCCGGTAGACGCTTTTGACGCTTCGATGAGATCCTCTATAAGCTTTTTGAGTCTCGAGGACTGCCTGTCGAGAACGCCGATATATTCGTTTACAGTCTCGTTTTCAACGTCTTCTTTTTTAATAAGGTCAACGTAATTGATTATTGAAGTAAGCGGGGTTTTTAAATCATGCGAAACATTTGTAATAAGCTCCGTTTTCAATCTTTCGCTTTTCATTTTTTCATCTACGGCTTTCTGCATACCGACGTTTATTCCGTTGAGAGCGTATGCCATCCGCTTAAAATCACCGAACATATATTTCGTATCGATTTTAAAAGAGAAATCACCGTCGGCTATTTTATTAACGCCTTCTTCAATCTTTCGGAACTGTATCGCAAGGGCTATAACGAGAGGAACAAGGAAAAGAAGCTCAATAAATGCGGTTACATAGGCGGCTTTTGCGCTGAATCCGGACGCAGCACATACAATCAAATCAAAAAGAAGTATTCCGAAAACAGACAGAACTGTTTTCTTTACAAATTTAAGATTTTTAATTCTGTACGACGTTCTCAGGAATGACGCTTTTATTTTACGTCCGATAAATCTAAAGAAACGTACTGTAAGCATAGTCGAGAAAAACGACGAGGTTTTGATTCTTGCCGCAATACCCTTGATATATATAATCAATAACAGCTCATCAAGTATTGCAAAAGTAATGACAAGCGACGTTATAATCTCTATTTCGGATGAAAAATAGTCCATCCCCCAGAAAAACAATGCAATCTGTGCCGTAATGACCGCCGTAAACAAAAGCAGTGCCAAATCAAAAGGAAATCTGTCGGCACGCGAGGCGCACGGAGCTTCGCCGTCCGAACGTACAGCCGCAGTCGAGCAGACCATGACCGTAAACAGGATAAATAAAAAGAATGATACGATTGTCACCGACACGATAAACATCGATTCGGGATACAGCCGTTCTATGAGATCGCTCGTATAATAATATCTGTCGCCTTTGCTTAATTCGTATTTAAGATATGCATTGACGGTTATATTGTTTACCGTCTCGGAATAATATGCAAAGCCGTTCTCCGTATTATAGACCTCATACTGCGAATACCCGTTTGGCTCACCGCCGTCCGGCGGAACAGACGAATCAATTTCACCGCTCATATTTTTATAAGCCCAATCCAAATCATCTGTCATCAGATTTTCATTTATTACCGTTGACGAATATTTTTCGGAAAGCGAATATGAATTTTTTGTTTTAATCGAATCGTCATCTATATTCGACGCAATGACACTGCCGTTCTGCGTAACTATTTCGTAAAAGAAATTAACCTCGGAATCTCTGACAAAGGATGAATTTGCGGAACGGGAATAAGAATCGTCAAGCCCGTTATACGCAAGTGCGGAATAAATATCCTGATACATATAATTATTGAATTGTATCTTTGTCGTTTTCTCCTGAGAATACTGCCATGCGCCTATCTCGCTGAGCCATATTGACGCGATAAGCCCGGTCAGAGTCGCCGTCAAAGAGATCAGAGCGAGAATAATACATAGAATTTTAAAAGCAAAATTACCGCGAACCCGGTTTTTCATTACTTTTCACCTTCAAATTTATACCCTTGACCCCACACGACCTTTATGTATCTCGGCTCTGCGGGATTAATCTCTATTTTTTCTCTCAAATGTCTTATATGAACCGCAACGGTGCTTTCGGTTCCTATCGCGGGAGCGTTCCATACGCTTCTGTATATATCCGCAGGCGATATAACTTCGCCGTGACGCGTCATCATAAGCTTTAATATGTCATACTCCGTGGGAGTAAGAAAAATTTTTTCACCGTCGATAAAAACATCCTTCGCCTTATCGTCAATCGTTATACCGCCGGAGACGATAAGCGACTTATCCTTTGTATCGGCAGGACTCGAACAGCCCAGCTGGATATAACGTCTTAACTGCGACTTAACGCGTGCAATCATTTCGACGGGATTGAACGGCTTGGTTATATAGTCATCCGCGCCGACGTTGAGTCCGAGTATTTTATCCGTATCCTCGCTTTTTGCCGTTAACAGAATTACCGGTACGTTTGATATCTCTCTGATCTTTATCATCGCAGAAATTCCGTCCATAACAGGCATCATTATATCCATAAGGACAAGTTGAATGTCATTTTGACTTACAGCCTCAACCGCCTGCACTCCGTTAAAGACGCAGACAGTATTATATCCTTCCGATTCAAGGTATATTTTTAATGCGGAAACGATATCTTTTTCATCGTCGCAGATTAAAATGTTGTACATATGTCTCAGCCCCTTACACGTATATATGATATCAAAAATAATATAAAGAAAACATAATGATTTTCATTAATTTTTTATTAAGAAACATTGATTTAAACTAAACGGGCAGTTTTTTCTGCCCGTTAAAAATTACATATTATATGCGTTAAGATGCATATAGAGCCATTTTCTGATATCCCCGAAAACTTTTTCTCTGTCATCTTCGTTGAGGATTTCATGTCTCATTCCGGGATAAAGAATCATCTCGGTTTCGACGCCTCTTGATTCAAGTCCGTCGCACACCTGCAAAACTCCTCTGCCGAACATCCCTATTGAATCCTTCGCTCCCGAAATAAGGAGTACGGAAAGCTCAACCGGGAAAGTATCGTACCATTCCTTAGACGACGCTTTCAGCGCAAGCTTCATTACCGTAAGTGAACTGCCGAGAGTTATTTCTCCGCCGCAAAGAGGGTCTGAAGAAAAATTCTCTCTGTTCGCACGGCTTAGCGAAAGCCATGCTCTTATATCCTGATCGCCGTAAATCTTAGACGTTACGGTTCCGAAAATTTCGCTTGCGGCGTCCGAACGTCTGTCCCTGCCGAGCTTATCCGCGGCAAGCTCTGCGGCAATCTCCAAGGGGGCGAATTTGTCGGAGAAATTGCCTGTTCCGCAGATAATAAGACCGCTTAATTCATAGCCGAAATTCTGTGCGTAAAGTCTTGCGCAGAACGAACCCATACTGTGTCCGAAAAGATAATAAGGAAGTCCCGGATTTCTTTTAATCATAATGTTATGAAGAATATGCATATCGTCAATCATTCTGACATATGTATCCTCTTCTCCGAAATCGCCCAGCTCGTCGAAGGTCGACGCGGATTTACCGTGTCCTATGTGATCGTTTCCGCATACGATAAAGCCGTCCGCAGCTAAAAAGCGGGCAAATTCGTCGTATCTGTCGATATGCTCGCTCAATCCGTGCGCTATCTGAAAAATACCTATATGCTCGTCCTCGTCATTCTCCCATATAAGAGTTCTTATTTTTGTATGTCCGTTCGAGGACATAAAATACGCTTCTTTTTTTATAACTGCCATTTTTAATCTCCGCCTTACTTAAATAAATATACTCTCGCCTCATACGGTTTTAAAAGACAACCGTTATCGACAAGTTTAGGATCGTGATAATTGCATAAAACGCATTCGCCGTCTTTTAAGTCAAATCCGTCGGGAGCCTTAAATAAATGAGGTTTATCGCAAAACGAAAGAATCACGAGCATACGCTCATTTTCATAATGACGCGAATAAACGTAAAGTTTATCGCTGTCCCTATAATGTTCTTCGTATTTTCCGTAAATGCAGACCTCGTTTTCTTTCCTGAATTTAAGAAGTTTTCTGTAATAATTAAGTATCGAATCCGGGTCATTCTCCTGAGAGGCGACGTTTATTTCCTTATAATTCGGGTTTATACAGAACCATGCCTCGTCTGCCGACGTAAACCCTGCATTCTTTGCATCAGACCATTGAACGGGGGTTCTGGCATTATCCCGGGACGCGTAGTTTGCAAGCTTCAGAGCTTTCTTTTCCCCGAGAATTTTCTCGGCAACCTTGTAATTATTCTTAGTCGAGACATCTGTGTATTTGTCAATAGAATCGATCTCGATATTAGTCATGCCTATTTCCTGACCCTGGTATATAAAGGGCGTTCCGCACTGGCAGATGTACATGGTCGCAAGCATTTTCGCGCTCTCGGCTCTGTATTTGAGGCTTCCGTATCGGTTAACTATTCTCGGCTGATCATGATTCTCTATATACAAAGCGTTCCATGCTTTTGCGTATAAATCATTCTGCCATCTTGTATATACCTTTTTCAGCTTTTTCAGATTAAATTTTGTTTTGAACCAGCTGTATATAAAGCAGTCCGCCGCCATGTGTTCAAAATGAAACATCATGCTCAGCTGCTGATTTTCACCCTCCGTAATGTGCTTAAGCGCCGATTTCGTGGTCATCATCGGTGCTTCACCGACAGTCATGCAGTCGTACTTTGAAAGGACATCGTTTTTAAATTCATTCAGATACTCGTCAAGGTGAGGACCGTGCATATAGTTTTCTATACCTGTCGCAACAGGGATCCAGTACGGGCTCGACGGCAGTCCCTCGCGCTTTGAAATAAACGTGATAACGTCCTCTCTGAAACCGTCTACGCCCATATCGAGCCAGAATTTCATTATATCCTTAACTTCTCTGCGGACGTTCGGGTTATCCATATTGAGGTCGGCTGTTCTACGGCAAAAAGATGAAGATAATACTCGTCAAGCTTTTCGTTATATTCCCACGCGGGACCGGCGAATGTCGACATCCAGTTATTCGGCGGAAAAGGTCCCTTGCCCTTACGCCAAAAATAATAATCATGATACGGGTTGTCATCGCCTTTAAGACTTTCCTTAAACCATTCGTGCTGATCGGACGTATGATTGATAACAAGATCCATTATGACTCTTAATCCGCGTTCGTGCGCACCGTCAAGGACTTCCTTAAAGTCGTCCATAGTGCCGTATTCGGGCTGAATCGAACGGTAGTCCGCAATATCGTATCCGTAGTCCTTCTGCGGAGATTTATATAAAGGAGAGAACCATATCGCGTCAACTCCGAGATTTTTTATATAGTCGAGCTTTGAAAGAACGCCTCTGAGATCGCCTATGCCGTCGCCGTTTGAATCGCAGAAGCTTCTCGGCCAAACCTGATAGACAGACATCTCTTTATACCAACATTTTTTTATATCGTCCATTTAAAGTTCTCACCTTTCACAAATCTTTTTTTATTTTACCATTTGACAAGAATAAAGTAAAGCATAAGTTTTCAAAACCAGCATTTATAATATTTTATTGTTGCATTTTAACAAACACAGTAATATAATTTTGTCAGGTGATAAAAATGAATGCAGAAACAAGTAAAATCAAACAAAAACTTATTGACTTATACCCGTATAAAGCCGAGCTTCACGCTCACTCATCCCCCGCGAGCACATGCTCCGAGGTTCCAGCAGAGGACGGCGTTAAGCTTTATGCGCAAAAGGGATATTCGGTGATAGCGTTTACAAATCATTTATTCTTGAATTATGTCGAATCGCACGGCGGAAAAGAAGGATATCTTGATTTTATCGAAAATGAGATTAACACCGCGAAAGAAGCGGGCAAAAAATACGGCATAAACGTAATTTGGGGCGCGGAGCTGCGTTTTGTCAACGAAAACAATAACGACTATCTGCTTTTCGGAATCAACAGAGAAATTCTCTCAAGAGCAATAGACTCGCTTTCTTTCGACCTTAAAACATTTGTAACGGAATATAAAAACTCCCGTTCCGTAATCATTCAGGCGCATCCGTTCAGAAACGGACAGGAACGCGCGGATGTTTCACTTCTTGACGGAATTGAAGTATTCAACATGCACCCTAATCATAATTCACGCGTATCGGTTGCAAGAGCATACGCAAAAGAAAACAATAAAATAATGACATGCGGAACCGATTTTCACGAGTACGCTCATGCGAGACTTTCCGCGACAAGATTTAAGCGCATTCCGTCGGACTCGTTCGAACTCGCCGAAATGATAAGAGAAAACGACTTTATTTTTCAAATCGGAGACAGTATCGTTATAGGATAATTTTCATATTAATGCCGAAACATTCATAGTAATATCTCGAGAGGGAAAAAAGCTATATCTTATTCCCGTGAGGAGGTTTTTGCTTGAATGAGATCGTTGAGGAAAGAGCCGTCGAATTAGGCGAATACATAGTAGCTCACAAATCTACAGTCAGAGCCGCGGCAAAAAAATTCGGAATAAGCAAATCCACCGTTCATACGGAAGTAACAAAACGTAACGTCCTGCGTCTATGAGCATAAACTCTTTAAAACCGCAAAAATACAGGTAATCGGCACGGTTTAATGCTGTGCCGATTTTAATATTTCGTATAAATTGATTTGCGTTTTTCTTTTTCAAAAGCTCAAATTGTCGCTTGACATAAATGCTTTTGATGTGATATAATTGTGCCGTAAGAAATGGCTTTTTGGGACTGACGGATAAGTGGAGCACCACATGAACCGAAAAGTTAGAACGCCGACCGTCTGGGCATACTTATCCTTTAAAGGATAAGTATGCCCTTTTTGTTTTTCGGAGGAGACACATATGAAAAAAATAGCAATAATTATGGGAAGCGACAGCGATTTGCCGATAGTAAAAAAAGCGGCGGACACACTTTCCTCAT
This sequence comes from uncultured Oscillospiraceae bacterium, assembly GCA_900543395.1. Classification (GTDB taxonomy): domain Bacteria; phylum Bacillota; class Clostridia; order Oscillospirales; family Acutalibacteraceae; genus CALACW01. The sequence continues at coordinate 19,608 of UQQT01000034.1, forward strand.
TCGGAGTGCCGTTTGAAATACACGTTTTTTCGGCGCACCGCACGCCCGATGAGGCGGCTCGTTTCAGCAAGTCAGCGCGTAAAAACGGATTCGGCGCTGTAATAGCGGCCGCCGGAATGGCGGCGCATTTAGCCGGCGCTGTTGCAGCGAACACTACCCTGCCGGTCATCGGTATACCAATAAAATCAGGTAATTTAGGCGGTATTGACGCTCTGCTTTCAACCGTACAGATGCCATCGGGTATTCCTGTCGCAGTGGTTGCAATTGACGGTGCTGTTAATGCCGCTTTGTTATGTATTGAAATTTTAAGCGTAAGCGACGATACGCTTGCCGAAAAGCTCTGCGCAAAGCGTGAAGCCGACGCAAAAAAGGTTCTTGAAAAAAACGCAGCAATAGAAAAAGAATTCAATTAACGGAGGTATTTTAAAATGGAAAAAACAGCACTGATGTACGAGGGCAAGGCAAAAAGGGTCTACTCAACAAGCGACCCGGATTTAGTGATAGTATCATATAAGGATGACGCGACCGCGCTTGACGGACTTAAAAAAGGTACAATATCAGGCAAGGGCGTTATAAATAACAGAATGTCAAATTATCTTTGCCGTCTGCTTGAAAAGCACGGTATTTCCACTCATTTTGTCGAAGAGCTGAACGACCGCGAAACAGTGGTTAAAAAAGTATCTATAGTACCTCTTGAGGTTATAATTCGCAATATTTCGGCAGGCTCGTTTGCAAAACGCTTCGGTGTTGAGGAGGGCATTGTATTTTCAGAGCCTACCATTGAGTTTTCTTACAAAAACGACGATCTGCACGATCCTCTTATAAATTCATACCACGCGCTTGCTTTGGGGCTTGCAGAAAAAAAAGAAATTGAAGAGATTGAGGCTATGGCATTTAAGGTGAACGATATCCTTAAAGAATATTTCCTCTCGCTTAATGTAAAGCTTGTAGATTTTAAGCTTGAGTTCGGCAGACTTAAAGACGGCACAATTGTTTTAGCCGATGAAATATCGCCCGATACCTGCCGTTTCTGGGATGCCGACACAAATGAAAAGCTTGATAAGGATCGTTTCCGCAGAGATATGGGCGGAGTAGAGGACGCATACAACGAAATGATGAAAAGAGTTTTCGGTAACTGATACCCGGAGGTATAAATGAGCAGTTTAAGAGAAGAGTGCGGAGTATTCGGAGTATACTCGGGAGAAACAAGCGACGTAGCAAGCACTGCGTATTACGGCTTGTTCGCTCTCCAACACCGCGGACAGGAATCCTGCGGAATCGTTGTAAACGACGACGGAGTTTTTAATGATTATAAAGATACGGGACTTGTAAACGATGTTTTCACGCCGGATATTATACGTCGGCTGGGAGAGGGCAATATTGCCGTAGGGCATGTGCGCTACGGCACCACCGGCTCTAATGACCGAAGCAACGCACAGCCCATAGTGGTAAATCATATAAAAGGTAAAATGGCGCTGGCGCATAACGGAAACCTTATAAACTCGGGAGAATTAAGACGGGAATTAGAGCTTGAAGGCTCAATCTTCCACACCACAAGCGATACCGAGGTTATATCATATATTATAACAAAAGAGCGTCTTACCGCTCCGTCGATTGAACAGGCGGTAAACGCCGCAATGAAACGAATCAAGGGCGCATATTCACTGGTTATAATGTCGCCCGCAAAGCTTATTGCAGTGCGCGACGAAAACGGATTCCGTCCGCTGTGCTACGGAAAAACACAGGACGGAAGGTATGTTGTTGCCTCCGAAAGCTGTGCGCTTGACGCAGTCGGAGCGGAATTTATCCGCGATATAAAGCCCGGCGAAATAGTTGTTTTCGACAAAAACGGCGTAAGAACTATCGAGGACCATTGCAAAAAATCGCCCTGCTCGCTTTGCGTTTTTGAATATATCTATTTTGCACGCCCCGATTCGGTGATAGACGGATGTTCGGTACATACAGCAAGGCAAAGAGCCGGCGCATTTTTGGCGCTTGAGCATCCCGTTCAGGCGGATGTTGTAATAGGCGTGCCTGATTCCGGTCTTGACGCGGCTTTAGGCTATTCAAAGCAATCCGGCATCCCCTATGAAATAGGATTTATTAAAAATAAGTATATAGGCAGAACCTTTATAGCTCCCGGACAGAAAAGCCGTGAGGATAAGGTTAAAATCAAGCTTAACCCCATAGCCGAGGTAGCGCGCGGCAAACGAATCGTTATGATTGACGATTCGATAGTAAGGGGCACCACAAGCGCAAGAATAGTAAAGCTTCTGCGTGATGCCGGAGCAAAGGAGATACATATGCGAGTCTCCGCGCCTCCTTTTATGAACCCATGCTATTACGGAACAGACATTGACTCAAGGGAAAACCTGATAGCCTGCAAGCACTCTGTTGATGAAATAGCAAAGCTTATCGGCGTTGATTCTCTCGGATATTTAAGCATTGAAGGCGCCGAGCAAATAGCTAAGGGCGTTCACGGCGCGGGCTACTGTACAGCCTGCTTTGACGGAAAATACCCGACAGAAATACCGTCAGCGCCTATGAAAAACAGATTTGAAACTAAAATTTCCGAAAATAAGGAGAACGGTAATGAATAATTCACAGTCTAAATCATACGCCGCCGCCGGCGTTGACATAACCGCAGGCTATAAGTCGGTAGAACTTATGAAAAGTCATATTGAAAGAACAAAAACGGCGGGCTGTCTTGACGATGTGGGCGGCTTCGGCGGCTGCTTCGGGCTTGATTTAAACGGTATTGATGAGCCTGTTCTGGTATCGGGCACCGACGGCGTAGGAACAAAAATCAAGCTTGCCATGCTTCTTGACCGCCACAATACAATAGGTATAGACTGCGTTGCAATGTGCGTCAACGATATAATCTGCTGCGGAGCAAAACCGCTTTTCTTTCTTGATTATATTGCGTGCGGAAAGAATTATCCCGAAAAAACAGCGGATATAGTAAGCGGTGTGGCGGAGGGCTGTGTAAGAGCGGGCTGTGCGCTTATCGGCGGCGAGACTGCCGAGCACCCGGGACTTATGCAAGAGAATGATTATGACCTTGCGGGGTACTGCACGGGAATTGTCGATAAAAAGAAAATGCTCCGCAAGGATAATGTTAAAGAGGGCGACGCGGTAATCGCGCTTGCCTCCTCCGGCGTTCATTCAAACGGCTTCTCCCTTGTAAGGCGTGTGTTTGACATTGAAAACTGCGATCTTACTTCTCCGCTTAAGGAGCTTGACGGCAGGACGCTCGGCGATACGCTTTTAGAGCCTACAAAAATTTACGTTAAATCTATGCTTGCGCTTTTTGAAAAAATAAATGTGAAAGCGGTATCGCATATTACAGGCGGCGGCTTTTACGAAAACATACCGCGAGCTCTTCCGGAGGGCTTTTCGGTAAGGGTTGATAAGACATCGCTCAGGATTCCGCCGATATTCCGTCTTATCAAAGAAAAGGGCAATATTCCCGAACGCGATATGTTCAATACGTTCAATATGGGTGTAGGAATGAGTGTGACCGTAGCTGACGAGGATAAGCAAAGGGCGATTGAAATTCTCAATTCACACGGCGAGGACGCTTATATTATAGGTTCTGTTATTAAATCCGACGAGGGTGTTATAATTGAATAATAAAATTAATATCGCAGTGATGGTTTCGGGCGGCGGAACGAATTTACACGCGCTGATAAACGCGCAAAAAAGCGGAATCATAACAAGCGGTGAAATAAAGCTTGTTGTTTCAAGCAATAAAAACGCCTATGCACTTAAAAGAGCGGAGAATGCTGGAATTAAAACCGCTGTTTGCGAAAGAAAGGGCTTTTCTCAGCAGGAGTTTGAAAAAAGCATTTTAAACGAGCTTGATAAGGAAAATATTGATGTTATTGTGCTTGCGGGATTTATGAGTATTTTAAGCGCGGATTTTGTAAAGCGTTATCCCGACAGGATAATAAATGTGCATCCGTCGCTTATACCCTCGTTCTGCGGTGCGGGATTTTACGGGCTTAAGGTTCACGAGGCCGCGCTTGAATACGGGGTTAAGGTGACCGGAGCTACGGTTCATTTTGTAAACGAAATACCCGACGGCGGCAGAATTATAATGCAAAAAGCGGTTGATGTGAAAGAAAACGACACCCCCGAAATTCTGCAAAAGCGCGTTATGGAAAAAGCCGAATGGATAATACTTCCCGCGGCCGCCGAAAAGGTTTGCAAAGAAATAAAGGAGCGAAAAAATGGACATATATAAGCTTGATAATATATCTACTCTTTTGAAAAACAACGAGTATGCCGGACGCGGAATAGTTATAGGAACATCGCCCGATAAAAAAAATGCGGTGTGCGCGTATTTTATTATGGGCAGAAGCGAAAACAGCCGAAACCGCGTGTTTGTAAAAGAGGGCGAAACACTTAAAACCGAGCCTTTTGACGCTTCAAGGGTAAGCGACCCCTCGCTGATAATATACAACGCCGTTCGCAAAACGGCAAACAGTCTTATTGTTACAAACGGCAATCAAACAGACACGGTATATAATTTAACGAACGAGGGCAAAAGCTTTAAAAATGCGCTTGAAACCCGTGAATTTGAGCCGGACGCACCGAATTTCACTCCGAGAATAAGCGGTATACTTTATTTTGAAAACGGCTTTAAATATGAAATGAGTATACTTAAAAGCATAGATGAGAACGGTTCGGACTGCTGCCGTTACACATATTCATATCCGTCTGTCGGCGGACTCGGTCACTTTATACACACATATAACCGCAACGGCAGCCCGCTGCCTTCGTTTACCGGCGAGCCGCACAGGGTTGTCATTAAGGCTGATATTGATGAATTTGCAAATGAAATTTGGGAAAGTCTTAATCATGACAACAGGATTTCGCTTTATGTTCGCTATACCGATATCAAGACCGGAATATATACCGACAGAATAATAAACAAAAACGGGAGATAAAAAATGAAAGAGTATGAACTGAAATACGGCTGTAATCCGAACCAAAAGCCTGCTAAAATATTTATGGAAAACGCAGATGACCTGCCTGTTAAAATTCTTAACGGCAAGCCCGGTTACATAAATTTTCTTGATGCATTTAATTCATGGCAGCTTGTTAAAGAGCTGAAGGAGGCTTTGGGACTGCCCGCCGTAACATCGTTTAAGCATGTCAGCCCGACAAGCGCCGCAGTGGGTATTCCGCTGTCCGATAAGCTTAAACGGGCTTGCTTTGTCGATGATACAGAAGATCTTGACCTTTCGCCTCTTGCCTGCGCCTATGCAAGGGCAAGAGGAACCGACCGCATGTGCTCCTTTGGTGATTGGGTCGCACTTTCCGATATATGCGACAAAAAAACCGCTGAGCTTATTAAGCGCGAAGTATCCGACGGGGTTATTGCCCCGGGCTATGAGCCGGACGCACTTGAAATTTTAAAATCGAAGCGTAAGGGCGGATACAATATTGTTGAAATAGACTCGGAGTATTCTCCCGACCCCACAGAGAAAAAGCAGGTTTTCGGCATAACCTTTGAACAGGGCAGAAATAACTTCAAAATTGATGCTTCCCTGCTTAAGAATATTGTAACGGAAAATAAGAATATCCCCGAAATCGCTCGACGCGACCTTATAATTTCGCTTATAACACTTAAATATACTCAGTCAAATTCCGTCTGCTTTGCGTTTGACGGTCAGGCAATAGGAGTGGGAGCGGGACAGCAGTCGCGTGTTCATTGCACACGTCTTGCCGGCTCTAAAGCCGATACCTGGTTTTTGAGACAGTATGAGCGCGTGCTCGAGCTGCCGTTTAAGGACGACATAAGACGACCCGACCGTGATAATATTATAGACGGCTTTATAAACCGCAACGAAGAGGACGTTTGCGCCGACG
>UQQT01000035.1 GCA_900543395.1 uncultured Oscillospiraceae bacterium
CGATATTTTCTATGTAGGCGTTCAGCTCGCCCGAAAGCCACAGACTGCTGAAAAGTATTTTATCGTGCTTTCGGATATAGGCGTAGTGGCGCTGACCGAAGCGACCAAAGGTGGGGTGCTCGGGTGCGGCAACATTCGGCAGGAGATAGTCGCCCTCTTTGCGGTAAGTGCCGTCCATGCGTTCAACTTGATTAAATCTGAAAGCGTAATAATGTCATTTCCTCGCATGCAATTAAGAATTCGTACAGAAAACGGTAAATTGGTAATATTTTCGTCGATAAAGTCATCGGGATTTAAATTGAATATTTCATAGAGTGGAATATCCATATCTGCGCATTTGCTTGTAATATTCATTTTTTCATCCTCCTTATGCCTTACTTGAATTACAACCGAACATTGTTCGCCAAGGCATCAATTTTAATCATTATACGCCTTTTACTGTCCCAAAAAACGGACACTTTAATGATTTTTTATCATTCCGCTTCAACGGCAACATGTTTTCCGCTGAAGGCGACGCCGTATTTATAGATTGTTTTTACACCTTTTGATTTCAGCTCGGTGTCGTATTTTTTGTCGTTAATTTGTTTTAATGCTGTTTTGGCAAGCTCTTGTAATTCGTTCTCATTGCAGTTTTTCTCGGCTTTCAGTTCGATGATAATACCGGGAAGATTGCTGACTTTCGGAGAAAGTGCAATATCGTATCTGCCGTCACCGGATTCACGGTTAGAGGTTACATACGAATTGCCAAACAGAGCACAAACACCGAGCATAAAGCCGTGATAGAAGTTTTCGCCTGCAGCATCAAAAGCGCTAACCGACTGAATAAGAAAATTGCTGATGATATCTCGCAACTTTTCACCGTTGCCGGAGAATATTGCTTCCTCAACGGCAATAGCCGTGGCTTGCGGAATGAGATTTTCCAACTTTTGAAGGATTTCTTTGCGGTAAACAAGTGAAATTTCTTTATTCGGCAAAGCGACCTCGCACATAAAATCTCCGCTTATAGAAACGCTCGATTTAACAACTTTCAAATATCCTGCCATCAGCAAGAAACTGTAAATAGATGACGGATTGTTTTTAATTTGCGGATAAATCACGCTTGTGTCGATATAAGTTGTAAACGAGCCGCCGTTGACAAGAGAAGAGAGGCGTTCGTAGATTTCGTTGTCTGCTTCTTTAATAATCTCACCGATGATGTCGTTGCTTCCGGTGGAAAGCCAAAATGCTCTCGGCTCACAGTCGTTGCTGAAATAGTTAATAACCGACCACGGGTTGAAAATATCTGTCTTGCCGAAGCGGTAGCCGTCATACCATTCGCAAACCTCGTCAAACTTATCCGGAGCACTGTAGTACGCCGCCATTTCTTTTACTTCGTTTGCAGTAAATCCGAAATATTCGCTGTATTTATTATCGAGAACCGAATTTATTGTAAGGTTATTCAGCCCACTGAAAATGCTTTCTTTGGCAACGCGGAGAATACCTGTGAGGAAACCAAATGCCAGACTCTTATTATCCTTGAAACAGCCGGACAGAAGATTGCGCATAAACGAGATAACATCGTCGTAGAAACCGCTTGTATGCCCGCTTTGAATTGGAGTGTCATACTCATCAATGATGATAACAGCACCCTCACCGTAATGTTTTTTCAACATTTCAGACAGATACAGCAGCGACCGCTCAAGGTCAACAGCCGAAAACTTTTCGGACACCATTTTATCGTAAAAATCTTTTTGCTTTTTATCTAACTTTGGACTTTTAGAAAGATCTGAATGCCGGCAGTATTCGCTGGAAATAATCGAGCCGATATTGGAAAAAGTGTTATCCCAAGAATTGTGTTTTACATCTTTTAATGTAATAAAAATCACGGGGTACTTGCCTTGAAAAGAGCGATAATATTCGCCTTGTTCCCAGATCTTTTTATCCTTGAAATACTTTGAAGTATCCTCGTTTGTTTTTTCAAAGAAAGTGCGGAGCATATCCATATTGAGAGTTTTGCCAAAACGGCGTGGGCGCGTAAAAAGAGTAACCATCGGGCGCTCATCAATGAAATCTTTGAGCATCATGGTCTTGTCGATATAATAATATTCAGTTGAAGCTAAGCGATAATCAGACACACCGACTGGCAGGGGCAAGTGTTTCGGACGGCTTTTTGCCCGAACATACGCTCCTGTTTTAATTCTGTTGTCAACCGGCTTTTCGGCACCGGCGGGGATAAGCCAGCTGCGTCCGTTTTTGATAGCACCGGGGATTTTCCCACCAATACAAAGTCCGCGAACTGTTCTTTCGGCTAATTCCCAACGCATTGCTGCTTCTTTTACAGAAATTACATTCGCCATAGTAAAACTCTCCTTACAGTTGTTCGATTATATTATACCCATATTGCGGCTAAGTGTCAATACAAAACGGCGAAATGTTTGATAATTCGCCGCTGCGTTTCGCCGATTGATAATCAACATAAGAAAAGCGGAGCCGAAGCTCCGCTCAGACCGTCGGCAAATTCACGATATAATATTCCTCTTTCTGCAAAGAGGAAGTATGATTGAAAAGCGCCGCAATTTCTGCTATAATGTGCCTGTACACCTTCTTTTTTCATATATAAAAGCCGATGCAGACGGCATTTTATTGAGAGCGGTCATCTCGCCCGTCTCTCGGTGGAGCATACGGTGCTGCAAAAATAAAAGGCAGTATGCGAAGACTGTACAAGGATAAATTATGAGAAAAAGAATATCGGAACTCAAAAGCTTTCATTGGCGGTTGTGGCTCTCTCTTTGTGCGCTTGCACTCATTCCGGCAGTGTATCAAACGGTCAAAACATTTCTTATCTCCTCAGGCGGGCAGGACGGCACGTTTGACATCATCGGGCAGATGGAATGGTTTGACCTGATAAATGAAACCCTGCAGGCGTTTCTGATTGTGCCGCTCTACTCTGTGTTAAACCGCATCTTCAAAAATCACCGCGAGGAATTTGCGGGAGCAACATTCAAGACAGGTCTTTGTGCATCTGTGCTCTACACGCTTTTCTCGGTCGGTGTTCTTATCTACGGCTCGACACTTATCGGGGCGATGAGCCCGGGCGAGATAGACATAGCGGTCACATCTACATATCTCCGCCTTGAAACGCTCGCGTTTATGATGGGAATTATCGTCAGCTTTGCAAATGTAGTGTTCGTCGTGATAGGCAAGGATAAAAACGTCTATATCTTTCTCGCCGTCCGCACGGCGCTGTCGCTCATCGCCGACTTTTTGCTGATACCTAATTTGGGCGTTTACGGTGTGGCGGTATCGAATATCATATCAAACACGCTGCTTTCCGCCATGTGCATTATGCTGCTGTATAAACAAGGGTACATCCGTTTCAAATGCTTCAAAAAATCTGACGGCGCAATGCTCCGCGAATGGTGCAAGACTGGGGTGTTTTCAGGGCTTCAACAGTTTATCGACAACCTTATCTATGCCGTTATGGTCTGCAAAATGGTAAATATGGTCGCCGAGCAGGGCAACTATTGGATAGCAAATAATTTTATCTGGGGCTGGCTGCTCATACCTATCACAGCCCTTGCCGAGGTTATCCGCTCGGACTGCAAGGACGGGTACAAAGAGCTGCGTAAATTCAACTATTACTTTATTGCCGCTGCAAGTGCGATGCTTTGGGTGGTTACCATTCCCACATGGACACCGTTCTTCCGCTATGCGCAGGGGCTTGAGAATGCAGGAGAGATTTTCGGTATCGTTATAAAGCTCATTCCGTTTTATATTGCGTATGCGGGCTGTGCAATTATCGACAACATCTTTGTGGGGCTTGGCAAAACCGGCTATAATGCCGTCAATTCTCTTATTATCAACCTCGGCTACTACGGTGTTTTCTATATCCTGTACCGCGCAGGTGTAATCACATTTACGATGAACACGATAATTTTGATGTTCGGCTTCGGCATGGTGACACACTTTGCCGTTTCACTTATCGAGGAAAAGGTGTTTTTTCAGAAGAACGCTTAAAGAGATAAAAGTCCAATAATGCTAACATTCCCCGCACCTCTTGCGAAGTACGGGGAGTGATTATGTTGCTATCTCAAAATCAATTCCTCATTGACTATCTCCTCTGCGCGGCGGCGGATATTGTTCATTCGGCGCACCCATTCCATTTGGTCGGTGGCTTTTAGACGATCGGTGACATTTTCATTTTTCGCTATGTCGCATACAAGCTGAGAGAACATTTCATCGGCTTGCCGGTCGATATTTTCTATGTAGGCGTTCAGCTCGCCCGAAAGCCACAGACTGCTGAAAAGCGCTTTATCGTGCTTTCGGATATAGGCGTAGTGCCGCCGACCGAAAGGTCCAAAGGTGGGCTGCTCGGGCGCGGCAACATTCGGCAGGAGATAGTCGCCCTCTTTGCGGTAAGTGCCGCCCATGCGTTCAAATAGTGTTTCTTTCATTTCCATTGACTCCTTTTTGTTATTTTCCAAGTCTTGAGGCGAGTTTTTCCACGGCTATTCGGAACTTTTCGAACGGTGTCAATGTTATCAGCAGCGGGTCGCCCTCGCGTATACGCATTGTACGGCGGATTTCCTTGGGAATAACGACTCGTCCGAGATCATCGATCCGCCTTACGATTCCTGTTGCTTTCATATATAAAAACTCCTTTTTTGCATTTTTGTGTGCGTTAGTATTATTTACGGAGTATTACATATTATTCAGAGCGTAAGATTGAAGAAAAATGATGTTTGTTCATTTATTTGTTTTTATGTTCTTTATAATAATTTTCTGCGTCATAGTAATCAAAGAAGTCATCGTAATAATAGTCATAGAAATCTTCGGCATTGGAAAATTTATTTGCGTCAGGCGAGCTTTTTTTTCTGTATTTTCGGGAATTAGGTTTATATGATGAAGTTGTTGTGTATCTGTCGTCCCAGACTTCTGTAACAACTCCGTTTACACATCTGGCTGTAAAAATCCGAGTGCCGTTTTTGTAAAAATCGTATATGTTTGCAGTGTAACGCCTCTCTTTTTTTATCTCGATATTGTGACGTACATTATCTGACGGTGCGCCGAGTGATGTGTCTGCAATGCGGGATTCGGACATGCCGACATACGGAACGCCTGAGGTTATGCGGTTTTCTCGTTCCTGTTCTTTTTTGATTTCCATTTGATTCTTATAAACCTTATATTCTTCCTGCACCCGGTTTTTAAATTCACGAACAGATTGTTTTGAAATATAATCGGAATCGTATCGGATTGTAATTTTATCAATCCTATCGTACGCTGATGCAATAAAGCCGGATTCGTAAAATTTATATGCTTCGCAAAGTGCAATAAGAGATTCGGTGTCTTTAAAATTTTTTTCTTTAATAAGTGAAAGCTGTTCGATTGCCTGTTCATATTCATTAGCTGCAATAAGCTCTTCACCTTTTTTGTATATGGATGACAGCTTTAACCGGTTAATTACGAATATAACAACAACGACAGTAATGATTGCTGTTGATAAAATGATTGCAATTCTTTTTATTCTGTTGGTTTTATTTTTAGAGATTTCATCAGCAGATTTGTCCGATATTATGTTATTTTGCATGGTATTATTCCCCTCCGAAAAAAGAGATTCAATAGTATTCTAAGCTGAAATTCAATATGTTATGAGATTCAGGATCTTCGTATTTTTGCAGACACAGAGAAACAATCAAGCTATATATTATGCCGCTTATAACTCTTATAAGAAGATCGTTCATGATATTGCGCTACATATTTTACTCCATATTTGATTGGTATTTACAATATCTCTGTCTTTTTTTAATTCATTGCAGAATACATCAATATGATGTAGTATAATATAGAAAAAATATAACATACCGAATAATAATTCTCAACAGTAAATGTAATAATTTGACGAAAAATGATAAGTAAAGTGTAAAAAATCGGACGCGGGTCAAATAATTTCCTTTCAGGCAGAAAAATCCCGCAGATATTTCTACCTGCGGGGAGGATTATTTTTAGGTTTTCAGTTGACGGAATGTTTTTGTAATAATTATTTCCTTTTGAAAAGTGATTTTAAGCTCTTTTTCTGCTCTTTCTCCTTGTTTTTAAGCGGGTTGGATTCCGAAACGAACTCTCCGTTTTCGAAATATCCCTCGACTCGCTTTCCGTTCGGGTAGGAAAGCTCGCCGTAGCCGTTTATCTCGCCGTCCGAAAATCTGCCCTCGAAACGGGTGCCGTCGGGCTTTTCGAAAACGCCGATTCCGTCTCTTTTTCCGTTTTTGAATTCACCGCAGTAATATGCGCCGTCGATTCTTGTAAACACTCCGGAGCCGTGAAATTCGCCGTTTGAAAACTCGCCTTCGTACTCGTCGCCGTCGGAATTTATGTATTTTCCCGTTCCGTTTCTCTCTCCGTGCGCAAACTGCCCCGTATAATAACTTCCGTCGCAGAACGTATATTTTCCGAAGCCGTGTCTGAAACCGTCCTTGAATTCACCGTCGTAAACGTCGCCGTTTTCCGAAACGCTTATGCCTTTTCCGTTTCTTTTGCCGTTTTTAAATTCGCCCGTATAGCTTGATGAATCGGCATAAGTATATTCGCCGAATCCGTCGAATTCGTTATCCTTAAAATCGCCTTTATATTTATTTCCGTCGCTCGACGTCCATTCGCCTTTTCCGTCGTATTTGCCCGACTTAAAATCGCCTTTATAAACGGAAGAATCCGAATAATAATATTCGCCCTCTCCGTCCGGAACGCCGTATTTTGTTTCGCCCTTATACATTCCGTCTTTATAACGGATAAATCCCGCCTCTTCGGTCTTAACCTGTTTTTCTTCGCGGTTATTTTCGGTTTCGGGCTGAATTTCGGAAACCTCGGTTTCTGCTTTCGGTTCCTCGGGATCTTCGATTTTTTCTTCGTCACCGTTTTCTTCGCCGCCGGATGCGTTCATCTGCGGTTTTGCGTCGGCAAGACTTTTTATTGCGAACAGTTTTTTATAGAATAATTCTCTGTCTGTATACGCGTATAAGTTGACTGCCGTTCTGCACTGCGCGAGAGCGGTCAGTTTAAACGGAACCGATACTTTTTCCGCATAGACGGGAATGATCGGCAGGTACAGTTCCTTTGATTTATCAAGCTCGGATTTAAGTGCCTCGGAGCTTATGTTATCCTTTGATATGACCGCAAGCATACACAGCGATTCCTCGGCGGCGGAAATATCGCTTGTATTTCGGCAGTCTCTGCCCTTGACATGATAACCGCGTTTTTTCAGCTCGGATATCAGTTCTCCTACAAAGTCCGAATATTTTGAAGTGTACACAACGTATACGTATTTTTTATTCTCAGCGTCTGTCATAAAATAACCTCCGTTTTGTTAATGATAGCATATCGAATCAAAAAGTGCAATTAAAAAGAAAAATTATAGAAAATGCAGACGCGGACAAAGCGTACAGGACGATTGAGAGCATTTCCGGCACAATTTCATATAAAAGAATACAAACCGCAGGTAAGAAAGAATAGTAGATTTTATGTCAGTGCAGTTCTCGGAGAATAGAATTGGAATTATGCGAACGGGGAATTATTTTTTTATACGTAAATTATACATAAAAATATAAAAATCGGTTGCATTAATAAATGTTTCTGTTATAATGTAATCGACCGAGATTTTCGGCATAAAACAAAAAATCAGGGAGGATTTCGGATTATATTTCCGAAATACAGAAAAATGAGTAAACTTGAAGAAAATTATACCGGCATTTATTCTTTGATGCTGACTCCGTATAAGGAGGATTTAAGCGTAGATTACGACGCGTACGAGGAGTATGCCGACTGGCAGGTTTCGCAGGGGGTAGGTCATCTTTTCGCAGTTTGCGGAAGCTCTGAAATGGCTGCGCTCACTCTCGACGAGAGAGTTAAGCTTGCCTCTCTTACCGTAAAGCATAAGGGCGATACGACCGTTGTGGCTACAGCTAATATGGAGCCTTCGTGGTTTGCACAGGTTGAAGAGGTCAAGAGAATGGAGCAGACCGGTGTTGACGGAATAGTATTTACTACGAAGGGTTACGGTAACGACGAGGACAGACTTGTTTCTTATATAGGCGAGCTTAAACAGAATACTTCACTGCCTGTATTTATGTATGAATTCCCCGGATTCCCGAACTGCCATATAAGCGGAGAGTGCTACGGCAGACTAGTTAAGGAGTGCGGTATTTACGGTATTAAGGACACAACATGCACGGTTGACGGTATTAAATCAAAAATAGATAATAAGGGTGATTCCTGCGTTATTCAGGCTAATATGCCTTATCTTTTTGAGGCGTTCAAAATGGGCGCGAGAGGCGTTATGGCGACCCCGACTTCGTGCGGAGGCGCATTCTTCCAAAGATTTTACGACGCTTTCGTCAGCGGAGACATGGCTCTTGCAGAGAAACGTTTTAACGAGATTACTCTTCTTGACTGCGCTATCGACAGCGGATTCAACTGCTCGGCAAAATATCTTGTTCAGCTTCAGGGCATTGAGAGTATGAAGCCGAGAAACAGAGGCGGGCAGAAACTCTCCGGCGCGAGAACGGAAAGTCTTAAATCGTTCCATAACTGGTGCGTTGCCGAAGGACTTATGAAGTAAAAAGCCAAGAGCGATTGACAATTATTTTATTCTATGATATAATTTAATAAACATATACGAACGGGGAGGGTAACGTTAGATGAAGCATATTAATACTATTGAGACTCGCAATCTTTGCGACAGCGCAAAGAACGGCGGCTGCGGTGAGTGTCAGACTTCCTGCCAGTCGGCATGCAAGACAAGCTGCGGTATCGCTAACCAGGCTTGCGAGAATAAGGAAAGCAAATAAAAATTTGAGGCTGTCACATGATGCGACAGCCCATTTTTTTGAGAGGATCAATACTTTATGATACATCAATATAAATTCGGCGGTTACAATATAGTTCTTGATATCTGTTCGGGAAGCGTACACGCCGTTGACGATATAGCTTACGATATTATAGCTGATTATCAAAGTACGGACAGACAGACTCTTATTGAGAAAACCGCTTCGAAATACCCGGCTGAACCGTTATCCGATATAGAGGAATGTTACGATCAGATAACCGAACTCAAAAACGCGGGCAAGCTTTTTTGCGAGGATACGTTCAAGCCCATGGCGGGCGCGCTGAAAGCGAAAACTTCGGGAGTTATCAAAGCTTTATGTCTGCATATCGCGCATACGTGCAACCTAAACTGCTCGTACTGTTTTGCAAGTCAGGGCAAGTATCACGGCGAGAGAGCGTTGATGAGTTATGAGGTCGGAAAACGCGCGCTCGATTTCCTTGTAGAAAATTCGGGTTCGAGACGCAATCTCGAGGTCGATTTTTTCGGCGGGGAGCCTTTGATGAATTTCGACGTCGTTAAAAAGCTCGTAGAGTATGCAAGAAGCATTGAAGAGGAAAAGAATAAGCATTTCCGTTTCACTCTTACCACTAACGGCGTTCTTGTTGACGACGACGTTATTGAATTTGCAAATAAAGAGATGAGCAACGTCGTTTTAAGCCTCGACGGCAGAAAAGAAGTTCACGACCGTTACCGCGTCGATTATGCGGGAAACGGAAGCTGGGAGAAAATTGTTCCGAAGTTTCAAAAATTCGTAAAGGAACGCGGGGATAAGGATTATTATATGCGCGGTACGTTTACGCACGCCAACCCCGATTTCCTTGAGGATATAAAGACGATGCTCGATTTGGGCTTTACACAGCTCAGTATGGAACCTGTCGTCGCAGCAGCGGATGATCCCTCCGCGCTTACCGAGGACGATAAACCCATTGTCGAAAGGCAGTATGAGGAGCTTGCAAAGCTTATGCTTAAACGCGATAAAGAGGGCAGACCGTTTACGTTCTATCACTATATGATAGATTTAAAGGGCGGTCCGTGTATCTATAAAAGAATATCAGGCTGCGGTTCGGGTACGGAATACATGGCAGTTACTCCGTGGGGTGATTTATACCCGTGCCACCAGTTTGTAGGCGACGAAAAATTTAAACTCGGTGATATTTATAACGGAGTTACGAATAAATCGATACAAAACGTGTTTGCCTCCTGCAACGTTTACGCGCGTCCGGACTGCGCGGACTGCTGGGCTAAGCTTTACTGTTCGGGCGGATGCGCCGCAAACGCATACCACGCGACGGGAAGCGTTACGGGCGTATATAAATACGGATGCGACTTGTTCAGAAAGCGTATGGAATGTGCGATTGCCGTTGCTGTCGCAAGAGAAACAGGGGAGTAAAATGAACGCTCCGATCGTTGAATTTGTAAAACGTTACTATGAAGATAATAATGTAAGATTTCATATGCCGGGACATAAGGGAGTATCCGTTCTCGGTTTTGAAAAATACGATATAACGGAGATTGACGGCGCGGACGAGCTTTTTGCTCCCGACGGAATAATAGCGGAAAGTCAAAAGAACGCGTCCGAAGTTTTCGGATGTCCGACGTTTTACTCCGCCGGAGGTTCGACGCTGTGCATACAGGCGATGGTTTATCTTATCGCACTGTATGCGCGCTCAAATTCCCGACAGCCGTTGATTTTTGCGGCGAGAAACGCTCACCGCTCGTTTGTGAACGCCGCCGCTCTTACGTCGACGGATATTAAGTGGCTTTATCCGAGAAATAAATCGTCATATTATTCATGTGTGCTGACGGCTTCCGAAATAGAAAACGCGATAATCGAAAGCGAAAAAAAGCCCGACGCGGTATATATTACGAGTCCCGATTACCTCGGAAATATTGCCGATATGCGTTCGATATCCGCTGTTTGCAGAAAGCACGGCGTGCTTTTGCTCGTAGATAACGCTCACGGTGCGTATCTTAAATTTTTGCCGGAAAGTCTGCTGCCGACCGATCTCGGAGCGGATATGTGCTGTGACTCCGCCCATAAAACTCTGCCGGTTATCACGGGAGGGGCGTATCTTCATTTCTCAAAAAAAGCGTCGCCGTTTTTTCTTGAAAATGCCGTAAAGGCTCTTTCGCTTTTTGCTTCGAGCAGTCCGTCTTATCTTATACTTCAATCGCTTGATATGTTCAACACTGTCGCTTCGTTTTTTGAAAATGAAGTCGGGACGTTTATTCCTGCGGTTTATAAATTAAAAAAAGAGTGCGTTGCTTACGGATATTGCGTCATATCGTCGGAGCCGTTAAAGCTTACGTTACAGCCGGGTTCGATAGGCTATGACGGCATTGAATTTGCACGTCTTGCTTATGAAGAGGGTATTGTTCCCGAATTTTATGACAGGGACAACGTTGTGTTTATGCTGTCGCCTTACAACGGCGTAAATTCCGTTTTAAAAGCCGAGCGGTTCTTTTTGTCGGTCGAAAAAAAAGAAAGTGCATTTTCAAATCCTCCCGAAACTCCGCACCCGACCGTTAAGATGAAGCCGTGCGAAGTCATTTACTCCGACTGCGAAACTCTGCCCGTCGACGAATGTATCGGGCGTGTATGCGCTTATTCCGTTATAAGCTGTCCGCCTGCCGTTCCGATAGTCGTGTGCGGTGAAAAAATAGGACATAAAACAGCAGACTGTCTTAAATATTACGGAATAAAAGAATGCTGCGTCGTAAAAGAGAAAAAATAAACATAAAGCTGTTAAAAGCCGTCCGGAGCTTGATCTCCGAACGGCTTTTATAAATTTTTTGTTTGTG
Source organism: uncultured Oscillospiraceae bacterium (assembly GCA_900543395.1). GTDB lineage: Bacteria > Bacillota > Clostridia > Oscillospirales > Acutalibacteraceae > CALACW01. The sequence continues at coordinate 11,660 of UQQT01000035.1, forward strand.
TTAAGCGCCGTATGCGCTGATTTCGGAGAGTACGGGATTGCTTCTTGACTGACGGAATACAATAACAAGCTCGTCTGTTTTTACGGGAACGTTAAATCTGACGATTTTCTGCGAACCGATAACCGTGCAGTCTGCAACTCTCTTATATCCGTTTCCGAATTTTGTGTAAACATCAAAATCTTCAACGCGCTGACTGAAGGATATGTTTTCTTTGAGTACAAGTGAGGATACTTTTGTTTTTGAACCGAAATTAAGCTTTAATGCATATTCATCGTCGGCAAGCTTCATTGTGTCGGATAACTGAGTATCTCTGTATTCTCCTGAGGTTGAAAGAGCTGAGACGGTAAAGTCAAGCTTGTTTTCAAATTCCTTTGTAACGAATTTTGTAAATAATTCGAGTGTTTTTACTTCATTGTCGGGTATGCGTCCCGTAGTGTCGGGAGCCGCGTTGAGAAGAAGTGAAGCATTGCCTCCGACCGTATTGAAATATATATTTGCAAGCTCTTTAGCTCTGATTAAGGGGGAGAAGGGCTTGTTGGGGTAGAACCAGCCCCCGCCTATAGAAACATCGGCTTCTGCGGGACTCCACTTGAGATCGCGGTATTTTGATACGACCTCACGGCTTCCCATATCCTTGGTGTACTCAGTGACGTTGGGAAGCTTACCCTCTCTCTGCTGTGAGCCGTCGATAACAGTGTCAACGCTGACATTGCTTGCGGGAATTACGCTCCACTCGCTCTCTCTGACTTCACCGCCCTCGTTGCCTATCCATCGAACATCGGGTCCGCAGTTCGAAATTACCGCACCGGGCTGGAGCTCGTGTATTACGTCGTAGTATCTCTGCCAGTCGTATTCCTGTTTTTTACCGTTGGGTCCCTCTCCGCACGCTCCGTCGAACCAGAAACAGAATATGTCTCCGTAGTTTGTGCAGAGCTCCTTAAGCTGTTCGACATAAAAATCATTATATGCGTCGGAGCCGTATGTCGCCTCATGTCTGTCCCAAGGAGAAAGATAAATGCCCAGGAGAAGTCCGTATTTTTTACAGCTTTCTGAAAGCTCGGCTACGATATCCTTGCCGTACGGGCTGTTCATAACGTTATAATCCGTTGTTTTTGTGTCCCAAAGACAGAATCCGCAGTGGTGCTTTGCCGTAATAATAACGCCTTTTGAACCGGTTTTGCTTAAAACCTCGCACCACTGATCGGTGTCAAGGTTCGTCGGGTTGAATACCGAAACATCCTCGGTTCCGTTACCCCATTCGTCACCGGTAAATGTATTAGTGCTGAAATGAATGAAATTATAATAACCGAGTTCGTTGAATTTCAGCTGGTTTTCGTTCGGTACGACGGATATAAGTCTTTCGACTTCTTCACCGCTGTTTGCATAGCCGTTATTGTCTATGCACCATCCTTTTTTTAAATCCTTTACATAGACATTACCGAGTGACGGAAAAATGTTTGTCAGTAAAAGCATTATCGACAGTATAAAACTCAATAAATTCTGCATATTATTCTCCTTTGATTTAAATTTCTTTTTTATTATACAATATACTTATATGAAAGTGCAATACAAAAAAAAGAAATATCACAAATGTCTTGAAATAAGCTGCGCCATAATGTAGAATGTATTTTAACAAAAACTCGGAGGGTTTATATATGAAAAAGATAGGCGTTGCCGTAGTCGGTTACGGCGGTATGGGCGGTTATCATGCCGATAAGATAAGCAAAATGGAGAAGTTCGAGCTTCTCGGCGTTTTTGATATAAATGACGCAAGACGCAAGGTCGCCGACGAAAAGGGATTTTATTTCTATAATTCGTTCGAGGATGTTCTTAACGACGAACGAGTTGAACTGATTGTCTGCGCGGCGTTTAACGACTGTCATAAGGATATTGCAATTAAAGCCATGCGAGCGGGCAAGAATATTATTTCCGAAAAGCCCGTAACACTGTGCAGTGAAGATCTCGAGGAAATGATCGCAGTATCAAACGAGACCGGCATGCTTTTCACCGTTCATCAGAACAGACGCTGGGACAACGATTACAGAACGATAAAAAATATTTATGATAAAGGCGAATTGGGCAAGGTTCACGCGATTGATTCCAAGGTTTACGGTTCGCGCGGTATTCCCGGAGACTGGCGCAGAGAGAAACAGCACGGCGGCGGAATGGTTCTCGACTGGGGTGTTCATCTGCTCGATCAGATTCTCATGCTCAATGAGAATAAAAAAATGATAAGCGTGTACGCGACTGTAACGAACGTTACGAACGACGAGGTTGACGACGGATTCAGAGCCGTTATTAAATTCGAGGACGGTCCCGAGTGTCTTGTCGAGGTATTTACGAATAATTTTATCGAGGCTCCGAGATGGTATATGGCGGGCGAGAACGGCACCGCGATTATCGAGGACTGGGATCTCAACGGCAAGATTGTTATGATTAAAGACTGGGATAAGATAGACGCAGTTCCCGTTCAGGCGGGAGCGGGTATTACAAAAACCATGGCTCCGAGAACGGACGAGACAATTAAGGAATTCCCGCTTGAAAAGATTTACGTCGACTGGACGGATTATTATACGAATATTTACGACGTAATAAGAAACGGTGCAAAGCCTTTAATTACGCACGACCAGCAGCGCAGACTTATGAAATTAATGGAAGCCATATTTGAGTCGGCTGAAAAGAACGAAGTTATTTACTTCTAAAATTTGAATATAAAAAAGGCGGTTACCGATTTTTTACGGAAACCGCTGTTTTTTTGTTGTTTGATTTGTTATTTGATTCTTGATTCTGCCGAGGTGAGCGTGTTTTTAAGAAGCATCGTTATTGTCATGGGACCGACTCCTCCGGGGACGGGCGTTATCCATGAAGCTTTTTTCGATACGTTTTCGAAATCAACGTCTCCGCACAGCCTGCCCTGTGCGTTTCTGTTCATTCCAACGTCAATAATAACCGCTCCGTCGGAGACCATATCTTCGGTTAAGAAATTTTCTTTTCCGACTGCTGCGACGATTATGTCGGCTTTTTTTGTAATGTCCGCAATATTTCTTGTTTTTGAATGGCATATTGTAACGGTTGCGTTGCTTTGAAGCAGGAGCATAGCCATGGGCTTGCCGACAATATTGCTTCTGCCGATTACAACGCAGTTTTTGCCGGAAACGTCGATGTCGCAGTATTTGAGCATCTCCATTATTCCCGCGGGGGTGCAGGGGAGAAACTTCTGATTGCCGATAAACAGACGTCCGCAGTTTACGGGGTGAAACGCGTCTACGTCCTTGTCTGGAGAAATTGCGTTAAGTACAGCATTTTCGTCAATCGAGCCGGGGAGGGGGAGCTGACAGAGTATGCCGTCGACGTTGTTATCATTATTGAGTTTATCAATAAGTTCAAGCAGTTCTTTTGTCGTTGTCTCTTCTTTTAACGCATACTCGTATGAGTTGAAACCGACCTGTTCGCACGCCTTTTTCTTATTGTTAACATAGACTCTTGAAGCCGGATTGTTTCCTACAATTATAACCGCAAGTCCGGGGGTTACACCCTTTTTCTTTAATTCGTCCGTTTCATTTTTGATTTTTTCACGAACGCTTGAAGCGATTTCTTTTCCGTCAATCAGTCTGTACATTGCCGTCATCTCCTTTGCTTTCTGTGTTTGTGGATTCTTCTTTGCTTTCGGAGCCCGAACCGCCTTTGCCGAACGGAACTGCCGTGATAATTCCGTCTCCCATGTCGCCTAATTCGATAGGCTGCGGATTCTTTGTATACTTTACGAGTTTTACAATGAGCAGAACGGAGCATACCGCAACGAGAATCAGAGACAACAGCTGTGAGGCTCTGAGATTTTCGACAATATAAAGACTGTCGGTACGCAGACCTTCAATAATCGTTCTGCCTATGCCGTACCAGATTCCGTAGCATAAAAACAGCTGACCCGAGAATTTACGCGCTTTTTTGAGGATTATGTAAAGAATTATAAATCCGACGATACACCATATCGATTCGTATAAAAATGTCGGATGTACGGGCTTGTACGGGTCGACTCCTGGGAGAGAGCTTTGATTTCTTATAATATACGAGCAGACTTTTTCGCTGTACATTCCCCACGGCAGGTCGGTATTCGTACCGAAAGCCTCTTGGTTTGCGAAGTTGCCCCATCTGCCGATTCCCTGACCTATCAGCAAACTCATTCCCGCAAGGTCGAGCAGATTATAAAAGTTAAGCTTTATAATTTTGCATGTGATGAAAGCCGCCAGCAGTCCGCCGATTATACCGCCGTATATCGCAAGACCGCCCTCCCATATCTTGAACACGTCTGCAAAATTATTCTTGTAGTTGTCCCATGAGAAAATTACATAGTAAGCCCTCGCGCCGATTATACCGCCGAGCATGCCGTAGATGAGCACGTCTACCATTTTTTCAAGGCTCATTTTCCATGTGTACGCGATTCTGCCGCCGAAGAGAACGGCGAGCAGAAGACCGAATGCGATAATTACGCCGTACCACTTGATGCTGAACATATGTCCGAACATGCTGAATTCGCAGAATACGGACGAAACATTAAACGCTTTGTCAAGCGCGGTAAACGTGACCTCCGTTGTATTTTGAAAAAATTTCATGTTGATTCTCCTTTTAAGAAAAACCGTTGATAAAAAAGAGGGTTAAAATTAAGAATGAAAAGGGGACTGTCTCATTCAGATGCAGAAAACGTTTTCTTTGCCCCGAAGCTGTGCATAGGAACCGCGAGCGGGTAAAAAAATGCTTAAAAGAACAAAAAATTGATATTCAAAAAACAGAAACATATTTTTTGTTCTTCGGGCTGCACCGAATGAGGCAGTTCCTGTAAATTATCCCTCGTAGTCGTCCTCGTTCTCCCAGTTGTGCCAGATAGCCTGAATGTCGTCGTTATCCTCAAACATTTCAATCATCTTGCCCATATTCTTAATCGAATCGGGATCGTCGAGACGGGTATATGTAGTCGGGATGTATGCTGCCTCTGCGGAAACGGAAGTGTAGCCCGCCGCCGAAAGTGCGTCGTCTACCGTTCCTACGTCGTGTACGCCTGTTCTGATTTCGTAAACATCGTCGTCATCGGAGATAAAGTCCTCCGCGCCCGCTTCGAGAGCCGCTTCCATAAGAGCGTCCTCGTCAACATCCTCTTTTTCAATGAGAATCTGACCCTTATGCTCAAACATGAACATAACGCATCCGCTGGTACCCATGTTTCCGCCGTATTTATCGAAATAATGACGAACGTCGCCTGCTGTACGGTTGCGGTTGTCGGTAAGAGCCTCAACTACGACTGCGATACCGTTGGGACCGTAGCCCTCGTACACAATCTCCTCAAAATTGTCAGCGTTTGCGTCGCCTGCGGCTTTTTTGATTATTCTGTCAATGTTGTCGTTGGGAACGTTGGCTGCCTTTGCTTTTGCAATAACGTCCTTGAGTTTTGAGTTGCCCGCAGGGTCCGGACCGCCCTGCTTAACGGCTACGGCAATCTCTCTGCCTATTTTAGTAAACACCTTAGCTCTGGCGTTATCGGTTTTTTCTTTCTTCCTCTTAATGGTACTCCATTTGGAATGTCCTGACATTAATATCATCCTTTATAATAGAATTACCTATATATTTTATCACTTTTTTATTTTTACGTCAACAGATTAATTATGTCACATTCGGCAATTCGCCTTGATTTTTTTATTTACACAATGTATAATATAGACAGTAATTTAAGCGGGAGGCATTTTAATGGCTCATAAAAACAAGAAATCGAAGCTTCTTCCCTCCGTTATAAAAACAGCGGTTATCGCCGGCGGAGCATATCTGCTTGTCGGAGAAATCGTATATGAGGGAGTTTTAAATAAAAAATTTATAAACGCGAGAAAAAACAAATTCCGCGGCATCGAACCCGAGCTTTCGAAATATTATGATAATCCCGACGAGATGAACGGCGCCGACGCATGGTTTGTTGCAGAGAACCCGGATTTAACAACTCTTGTAAAATCCGACGGCGAGACGATATATTCCAACATAATTCCCGCAAAGGAACCGAGCGATGTATGGGCGGTTGTTGTTCACGGTTATTCAAGCTGTCCCAGAGGCATGGCTGTACAGGCTAAGGAATTTCACGATATGGGGTATAATGTTCTTCTGCCCGTTCTTCGCGGACATTATATCGATGAACACGAATACTGCTCAATGGGTTATTACGACAAGGACTATATCATTGCTTGGATTGATTACATCCGCTCTGTAAACGAGAATGCCCGGATTCTCCTCCTCGGCGTTTCAATGGGAAGCGCTACCGTTATGATGACAACGAGGGAGGAACTTCCCGATAACGTCAAGTGTGTGATAGCCGACTGCGGTTACACGAGCTGCTGGGACGAATATAAAGAACAAATAGGTGTAATGTTTCATCTCCCCGTTTTTCCGTTCCTTTACGCTATGAATACGGTGTCAAAATTAAGGGGTAATTTCGATTTAAAGAAATGCTCTCCCGTCAGAGCCGTTGCAAAAAGCAAAACGCCTACGCTGTTTATTCACGGTGAAAAGGACGCTTTTGTTCCGTACCGAATGATGGATGAGGTTTATAACGCATGCTCGGCCCAAAAAGAGAAGCTGTCCGTGCCTGACGCAATGCATGCGGAAAGTGTGGATGTTCACCCCGAAATGTATTGGGATAAGGTCAAGTCGTTTATAGGCAGATACATTTAATATTCAGAATAAAACAACACCCCGCTCCGAAATCGGAACAGGGCGTTGTTTTTTTTGTTGAATTACTGCTGTGTGAACAGGTTTACAAGGGATGAAACCTTTGTAAAGGAATCAATGCTTACGGGGTCGGGAATTATATCAAGGAACGAATCGACATAAAATACGAGCTGTCTTGTGCTGTTTTTATCGTAGAATTCAAGCGCGATAATATTTTTGCCCGAAGAGTAAACGTACATGTTTCCGTATTCGGACGCGTATTTCGACTGAACGCACGGCTGTGAATCAAAGGTTGATTCTTTCTCCGAATAATTGTCCATGTTGAGATATGATGTGATGTCCGCTGTGTTGTTGACAGTTGACATAATATCGTCGAGATTATAATCAGGCATATTCTGCGTGACAATGCCCAAAGAGTTCAGCTGTGCCGTCATATCGTCTACCGCCTGCTGATTGACAAGAAGAATTTTATTAAGTCTCGTGTTTGCAAGATACGGTTCGCCGTCGTACATAATTACAGCCATGTTGTATCCGTTTACGCTTGTGTTCATTCTGAAATTGTCGCCGTCGACTATCATCTGAACGTTTGACTCGTTGCCGTCCGCCGAACGCATTTTACCCGAAATGTAGAACTTTTTTGACATTAGAATATCTATGACATCCTGCGCGAGATATCCGGACTTTTCAGTCGTTGTTTCGGGGGCTTTTGCTGTCTCCGCTTTCATCGTCGGAGCTGCCGCCGCGGTTGAAGTTACCGCTGCGGGTTTATTTTCGAAAGTGCCTTGTTCGTCCGTAGTTTTTGACTTCGAGCATCCGGTGAAGCACACAGCTGTGAGCGAAACCGCCGAAGCAAGCAGAATTGATATTATTCTTTTCATTTTGTTTCCTCCTGTCGTGTGTTAAACAGTTAAATAATAAAGTCTTTTTATTAACGCATTATTAAATTAAGTTATAATTTTACATACCGTTCCGCCTTTTTTATCGGTTTCGAAGTATATGACGCTTCCCGAATACTTGTCGAATCCGACGGACGATACGGAATCGGAAATTTGCTTTGTTTTTCCCGATTTTAAAATTTCAAAAAGACAGTTTTGTTTGTCCGGCATGGTAAATAAAATCCTGCCGTTTGATGTAATGGCGTTAAACTTTACATTATTCTCTGTACAAAAGGATTTTTTGTTTTTTGCAAACTCTTTTGCACCGGATAAATTTGTAAAGGTGTAAAACTTTCCGTCATTTGAAATATTAAAGTCCGATACTTCGTTTTTAACGCATACAGGCTCCTTTTTGTTTTTTATCATGTAAAGAGATTCTGATGAATCTGTAAAGTAGACATACTTTAAATCGGATGATACCGAAACGTTTGTCACATTTTCGAAAATATCGGTTCTTGCGCAGTTAGAATCGATATATGACAGTGTTTTCTCCTCTGCGAGATAATAGTACATGTCGGTAAAATCGTCGGTCGGATATATTTTTATTCCGTGTTTTTCATTTGTAACGATCGGGATATAGTCGTCGGAAAAAACGGGGTATGCGCCGGTAAACGGGTAGATGATTTTTCTTACAGAGCCCGAAAAACAGATGTATGTTCCGCTGTCGGAGTTGAAGATTATCTGCGTACAGTCGGAATTGAACAATATATTCGAGTCCGTTATTTCACTGATTTTATTCTTCTCCTTTCCGTCAGGCGAGACGGAGTAGAGCGTTTTAAATTCCGTGTCGCATGCGTATATGTTTTCGGCGTTATTTTCGACTCCTACGGGGACGAGTCCCGTTCCTATTTCGCTGACGGAGCCTTTTTTACAGCAGTATAAATTATATGAGAGTCCCGATTCGTCATAAGAAGAGAATATGACGGTTTTTCCGTCGGGGGAGACGCAGTATTCGTCGGCTGTCTCGGATACGAGAGAGTCCTGACCGGAGATCGAGTTAAGTTTAAGCGATCCCTCTCTGTCTGTATAGCATACGGCGTTTCCCGACGATGAGAGCGTGAAAGAGGATGAAATGTTATTTGTAATTCTGATTAATCTCTTATTTCTAACTGCATAGAGCGTATAATATGACGAGCTTTCGTTTTTTGAATATGTAAGAAATACCGTCGTTTTTCCGTCCGCGGAACGTACGGGTTCGCCCGATAATTCTCCGTCCGCCTGCTCCGACAGTATTTTTTCGCCGACCGCAATCAACGTTTTTTTGTTTGCCTCGTCCGTAAATACCGCCGTGTTTTTTGTATATGAACCGGTGACGAATCCTTTTACCGCAATCAGAAATACGATAAGTACAGCCGCCGCTGCGAGAGCGACGGTTCTATTTTTCAATAATTTTTGAATTTTCGGCAGAACCGAAATTTTCCTGTTTGAATTGTTTTTGACGATTTTTATATCTTCATTTTTTGTCTTTTTCAAGTCTTTTCACTCCGAAACATCTGTTATAAGTTATTATACAGTCATTTGTATGCCGGTGTCAACCGACTTATTCTTTGCATTGGTTTGTCGTAAATGTGAAATTTTATTTAAACTATTTACAAACACTTTTTTTTATATTAATATATATGTGTATAAAACTCTTGAGATACGGAGGAATTTTTATGAAAATCACTAAAAAAGCATTAGCGATACTTTTATCGATACTGATGCTTACGGCCGTAATGCCGATAGCGGTATCGGCGGCGGGTGCTGTCGAGTACAGTGCCGACGGCGTGACTTACCAAAATGCGCCGACTCTTGCCGACGCTTTCGCTTCGGTTTCCGACGGCGGATTTGTTAAGCTTAACGATAATATCACTGTTGACAGAACTGTTACGGTTGATAAAAACGTTACTCTTTTCGGAAACGGCTTCACCGTAATGAGAGCGGACAGCTTCACCGGTGCGGTATTTGTATCCGATTATTCGGGCTCTACCCCGATAAAGGCGTTCTTTTATAATACCGTTGTCGAAGGAAACAGAAATTCCGTGAACGCAAACTACCCGCTTTTTAACATTAAGAGCGGAGAAATTCATTTTACCGCTGTTTCGCTTATTAATAATAAATCGTCGAATAACGGCGGAGGCGTCAGCATCGGCACGGAAACGGGAAGCAAAAAAGCTTTTCTTACTCTTGATTCCGCCTCGAAAATAATTAATTGCTCGGCTTCCTACGGCGGTGCGGTAATAATTTTGAAAAACGGCGAGGTTGTTTCGAACGGAGCTGTTATTAAAGCCTGTTCGTCCTCTAATGACGGCGGTGCTGTATGTCTTGCAAGACAGGGTGCAAAGATGACTATGAATGCCGGCAGCATTACCGGCTGTTCGGCTCAGGGCTGGGGCGGAGCGATTTCAAATGAAATAGGCACACTCGTTCTCAACGGAGTAACCATTAAGGATAACTTCGTTTATAACGGCGGACTCGGCGGCGGTGTATTCGCAAACCAGTACAAAGCCGACGGAACAAACGATTCTTCTATAACTCTTGCAGGCGCGTGCGTTATTACGGATAACTATTCCGTAGCTTCCGACGGAACGCATAATGCCTCTAACTTATACATTTATACTAAGGACGCGGGCAATGATATCCCTAAGATAACGCTTGCCGATGATTTTGCTCCTGCGGCGAACGTAAGTATTACGGTTGACGATTCTAACGTTAATGCAAACGATTTTCTTACGGGAGATCTTTCAAAGATTCACAATAATCTTGTAAGCGATACGGAAGGCTATTTCTATTCATATAACCCTGAAACCGGAACTGCCGATTATAAACAGGGTACAAAAATTATTCTTAACGCCGCGGGCGGAACGTGCGAGAGCAAGTTCGTATACGCAGACTCCGTATACGGCGATCTTCCTAAACCCTATAAAGTAAATTATGCTTTCGCAGGCTGGTTCACGGCTTCTGTCGGCGGAACACAGATTACCGCGGATACTCCGATAACTTCCGATTCTCCCAGAACTCTTTACGCACATTGGAACATTGCCGAGATTACTTATGTTAAAAACGGCAAAACGTACGGTGCAATGACGCTTGACGAGGCTGTCGAAGAGGCGCAGGACGGAGGAATTATTACCGTTTTCAAAAATACTGCAATATCAAAGACAGTTGTAATTGATAAGAACATAGCGATCAAGAGCGCGAGCGGCGCAAATATCTCCACAATTTCGCGTTCGGTCGGATTCAAGGGCACAATGTTCAGCATAGGCTCACAGGGCGAAAATCCCATCAACGTTAATTTGTCGAATATTATTATCGACGGTGCGTATGTTTATCCCGCAGGCACTGCGGAGGAGGATATGCTTGCCGTTGAAACAGGATCTGTTTTGCAGATCAATAAATCAATAGCCGATATTTCGGGAGTTACGATTAAGAACAGTTACGCGGCTCGTTATTGCAGCGCGATCGTCGTTAATTCTGCTTCTGCCGATGTAACCATGGATTCGTCTATAATCGAATCCTGTACATCTCCTTTAGGCGGAGCAGTAAACGTAGTTTCCGGTAAATTCACGTTAAGCAATTCCGAAATTAAATCCTGCTACGCTTCGCAGTCGGGCGGTGCATTATATATCGACGGCGCGTCGGCTGAATGTACGCTGATTAACGATAAAATAACCGGATGCTCGGCAAAAGCCTACGGCGGTGCTGTTTGTCTTAATGAAGGTACACTCACTGTAAATTCCGCTTCAATTACTTCAAACAATGTTGCCTCAAACGGTAAAGGCGGCGCTGTTGCCGTTTACCCCGCGGCGACGTTCAATATTAAAGGTCTTGTAAACATCAGCGGAAACTACTGCGGTAAAATCGGAGATGATTCTTCGTTTGAACAGAATGTTTACTTTATCGGAGAGTCAAAGGTTAATGTTACGGGTGCGCTTGATATAAAATCCGAAATTGGTATCTCCTCTGACTCGGAATTCTCCGACGGCAAGACGATAAACTGTATCGAAACTGCAAGCGACGTTCCCGCTTCATCCGTTACGGGTATATTCTTTACCGATACCGGTAAGCTTTATGTTTTCCCGCAGGGAAGCAGTTTTGCGGTATGGGAGGCTTATAAGGTAACGCTTGATCCCAATAAGAGCACCTGCGATGTTCCCTATATTATCGTTCAGTCAGACGCTTTCCTCGGTGAGCTTCCCGTTCCCGCGGGCAGAGACGGATTTACATTCGCAGGATGGTTTGATTCGCCGAAATACGGTACCGGCAAGCAGTACACGGAGAACTCGACCGTTAATTCGAATATCACGCTTTATGCCCAGTGGAGCAACGACAATGCGCTTGACAACAATCCTCTCGCTGTTATCGGCCGTTTCTTTACAAGAATCGGCGAGATTATGAAGATAGTATTTAACTTCCTTAAAAACCTCTTCAGCGGCAGAGGCGGTATTGACGATATCATTACCAATAAATAAACCGTAAAAAACAATAACGGGGGAACCGATGATTTTGTCGGTTCCTCTTTTTAATTGTTATATTTATGTTACACGGATTTTAAATTTTTAAATTATCTCGACATCGATTATTTAATATGATAAAATTATTATAAATAATAATTGGAAAGGAAGAATGAGATGAGCAAAATTATTTCAATTTTTATGACGATTATAATGTTTTTGTTCCCGGCTGCGAATATTCCCGAGGTAAATGTTGATAAGACGGAGTTTAACACAGATTATACTTATGTTCTCGTTCACGGATTCGCAGGATGGGGCGATTATAATTGGTATAATAAACTGCTTCCGTACTGGGGCGTCAGAAACGGCGATTTAACAAAATATCTCGGCGCAAGAGGCTTTGACGTTCACGCCGCGACCGTTTCTCCGACTTCGAGCGCGTGGGACAGAGCGTGCGAGCTTTACGCACAGCTTACCGGTACCGTAACCGATTACGGCAAGGCGCACAGTGAGGAGTGCAATCACGCAAGATACGGTAAGGATTATTCGGATTCGAGACTTATATCAGACTGGAGCGCGGACAAGAAAGTAAATCTTGTCGGACACTCGTTCGGCGGAGCGACTGTTCGTATGCTTGCATGGCTTATGGCTAACGGAAGCGAGGAGGAAATGAATTCGGGTACGGACGTTTCCGAGCTTTTCAAGGGCGGAAAAGCAGATTGGGTTTACTCCGTTATAACGCTTTCTTCGCCTCACAACGGAACGTCGAGCTATGACGTTCAGCTTACGCTCGAAAACGATCCGAATGCGACCGCGCAGGAAAAGATGATAGCGAAGGTAATGCTCGGGATCTCGGATAAGCTCTCCGACGGCAGAGTCGAATCCGATACTGCAATTTATGAAATGCAGATAGACAACGCCATGGCTTTAAACGAAAAAGTCGGAACTGTAGACAGCGTTTACTACTTCTCGTACGCATGCGACGGAACAATTGTCGGCGAGGACGGAGTACGCCGTTCCGACGACGAGGTTTTGAGCGGTATGTATAAGATATGCTCGGACAGACTCGTCAATTTCACGGGAGTTACACCGAACGGATATGTAATCGATGAAAAGTGGCAGGCAAACGACGGACTTATAAACACTTATTCCGCGCTCGCTCCGATAGGTGCGCCGAGCGTTGAATTCGATAAGGACAATATTAATCCCGGAGTTTGGAACGTTATGCCCGTTCAGAGGGGAAGTCATACGACTCTCCAGGGCGGGATGACGGATTATTTCAATTCAAGACTGTTCTTTGTCAATCTGTTTTCAATGATTGATAAAATTTAAAATGAAAAAGGCGGGGGCTTTAACCCCCGTCACAGCGTGTCGAAAAAGTAGTTTTCGACACGCTGTAAGACTGCCGGGAATGTGCCTGAATTTCGTTTTCTTCCCGGCACTCTGCAACACCTAAAACTTTACAAGCATTGTGTCGTATGACAGTGTTT
>UQQT01000036.1 GCA_900543395.1 uncultured Oscillospiraceae bacterium
TGAGACGGTGCGTTTTGGGCTTATGGGGTTCGACTCTCTTTTGCTATAGCATTTAATTTTGTTGGACGCGGTGACAGCCGAATAATGAGGATCCGTTTCAGAATCATTCACGACATTTTTAATTAAAATGACAATCTCCGCTTTTACTGTTTCCAAAAGGAACTTGATTTTATCGATATTTGTACTCTCGCGCCTTATGACATCCGATTTACTCAATTGCATCAACCGCTCAAACCGCCTATATTCTTTGCGAGTAAAAGCGTTATCGTCAAAATACTCTTTAACGCTTACATACGGCGGTTTTCCGTCTATATATTTCATAACAGAAATATAACACTCCATTATGTATGCAATTTCGGCGGCAGAATAATGCAATTTAGTTTCTGTAGGGGAAATGTTCAAAACACTGTATATCCAATTATCAAATTTAAATTCCAAACCATTAAGAAGATATTTTAATTTTTCTATATCCAAATTAATAACCATGAACAACCTCACCGCAGTCAGAACAAACATATCGTCAAAACAATCCATTTATTCCGGTAATAAAGCACCCTGTGATTGCAGGAATAAAAACATCATCTGCGTGAGCGTGTTATCTATGTCGACCCACGCCCCGTCGGGGTCGGGCTTATAGTGAACGCTCTGCGGGTAGGATACGGCGCAGTATTCGGAGTCCGAAAGCATGAAGTGCTTGACGTTTTCCTCACGCTTTTCGACAACCTCGCCGATAACCTCCGTCGACGGAGATATCTCGGTCTCGTCCGAAACCTGTTCGCCGGCGTTTTCGTCAGCGGAATAAACCGGGTCGGACATCGTCACGTCCTCATTTTGAGTCATGTCCTCGGCAAAAACCGACATGGGAAGTATCTCAAAAATTAAAAAAGCGGTCATGATAACGGATAAAATCCGTACGGGAAGTTTGTGTTTCATGAAAAAAATGACCTCACTTTTCCTTTTTTGTTTTATTATACATTTATAATTTCATAATTTCAATAAAAAGTATAATATTGTAATAATTTTGAAATAATTGCGGACATATTTTTACATAATATTCAACAAAAATACAGATATGGAAGCGGGTAAAGTAATATTCAAATAATAAATTTTAAAATGTGAATTCAATTAATTGCACATTTTAGGGTGTTTTTTTATTAATTAATTGCACGTTTTAGGGTGTTTTCGGAGCAATTAATTGCACATTTCGAGGATTTTACAAAAAAAAGAGCCGTAAACATCACGTTTACAGCCCGGTTTAACAGAGTTTTTTATTCGAATTTTTCCTGCTCTCTTTTTCTTGCGGAAAGATATTCTCTCTCGCCGATTTCGTGTTCACCGAAGAGTATGAGCGGAAACGACCGTTCGGTATATATCTCACCGCTTGAATCTACGTAATAATACAATACAATCACTCCTTTTTCGCCAGAAAAACTATATACTGCTGTACGGAGTTGAATATACATCCGTCGCAGTAAATTTTAACCGTGTACGTGCCGTTCGAGTCGGGTGTGTTCGTGACCGCGACCGTATTCGAAACATTATACGGGACATTGCCGTTGTTCTCTTCTTTCTTTCTGTATCGGCTGTCGGCTGTTTTTCCGTTATAAAATACGGTATAAATATCCTCGCTGTTCAGATTGCCTATACCCCACCTTAACATTACCGAAACGAGATTACATTCAAACGGAACCTGATTCACGGTCAGATATCCGTTCCCGCTGCCGTTCATATATGAATAAAAAGCCGGAAATATGCCGTTGACCTTTTCGGTCATTTCGTCAATCGTAAGCGTTTCATCGGTTCCCGACTTCGAACGCACCGCCGACGCGAGAGCCGTAAGCGACGACTGCAGGCTCATTACCATTCACCTCCCAAAACAGCCTCGTCAACATACGATTTTATATACGCAATGTCCGTTTGGGTCCAGTAATCGGTTCCGCGTACGGGCGTTTTGCCGTCGGAAACCTTAAAGCTTTTCGAGCCGTTTTTATCGGTAATTACTACATTATGACCGCCCGAAACTTCGCTGACGGATAATGTCGGAGATTCGTTTTTCACTTCATCCAGCGCGTCGAATACGGCTTTCGCGCTCGGGTACTGTACGTCGGTACTCTCTGCGGAAAGAGAGGTCGTTTTATTCGAAATATATTCTTTCCTGTCCATGTCGGCAAGATAACGCCCGAACGCCGTCGACTCGTCCGCACTCTCGATTCCTATGTCGAGATTATCCGAAACATTGAGCATAAACACGGGAGAATAGAGATCCTTTCCCGACTCGGTGAGCATAAGCTGGCACTCCACGATTCCCGGTACACAAATCGTCTGATTCGTTATAATATATGATATCTTATCCCCGTCGTGCGTACAGTCGTTAAAAAGATTCGTCCCGTCGGGCTTTTTTGCAAGAATCCGCGCCCGAACGGAGTCGCCGAGTTTAAGGCTTTTTGTCCCCGAACGCAGATAAATGTCTATCCTGTCGCCCGAGCTTAGCTTCTGAACGTTTACGGGCGAGGTCATTCGGCTGTCCGAAACGTCAAGGGTAATTGTTTTAATCAGCATCATATCACTTTCCTTTCATCGCGTATGATATACCGTAAAACAAAATTTTTACATCCCCCCATAAAAAAATCTGTCGTTAAATACACTCATAAAACGGATAAACGGAGCCGTATAAGACAGCTCCGTTTATCCGCGTCAAAAAACAATCGGTATAGATGTAAAATGTAGATAGATGTTAAATTAAATTCCCCATGCAAGCCATACAAACGCGTATCCCACAAGTACGGCGGAGAGTGTGAACGGCACGCCGATTTTGAAGAAGTCCTTTGTTTTTACGGTTTCGCCGTTCTTTCTCAAAATTCCGATAGCCGCGATATTTGCGCTCGCGCCGATCGGGGTAAGGTTTCCGCCGAGGGTCGCACCCGTAAGCAGTCCGAAGTAGAAAACATATGCGGGCAGCCCCATTAAAGCGGCGATACTCTGTACAACGGGAAGCATTGTCGCAACATACGGGATATTGTCGATGAATGCCGAAAGTATGACCGAAGCGAATACGATAATTGTATAAAGCAGGAACGGATTGTCACCCGAAACCTTAAAGAACAGCTGAGCGACTGCGTCGATAACGCCCGCGGACTTTATACCCTCGATAACTATAAACAGACCGAAGAGAAGAAGTACGGTGTCCTTGTCGAATTCGCCGAGTACAAGCTTTACGGCCTCGGCGTTTTTACGCTGAATACACGCTCTGACAATGCCGATAATGCAGAGAGCAACGCAGATAATACCGCTTCTTAATTCGTAAATCGTGAGAAGCGCGCCCGACTCGGGCTTGGGCAGGAACGAAGCGATTATAAGGAATACGACCGTTGCTATCATAAGTATCGACGGGAAGTAATCCTCGACCGTCGTTTCAACCTTTGAATCGATAGGCTGTGTATTCTTTCTGAATATAAACAGCAGAACGAGAAGCGAAGCGATTGCGCCGAGCTCTACTCCGAAGAATATGCCGGGTCTGCCGTCCATCCAGAAGAATTCCATAAAGTTCATGTCGGCAAATCCGCCGAGAAGAATACTCGTCGTATCGCCTACGAGCGTCGCCGCGCCCTGGAGATTCGACGAAACGGCGATTGAAATAAGTATGGGAACGGGAGAGATTTTAAGTTTTTTCGAAATCGCAAGACCGACGGGAGCGACCATGAGAACTGTCGCAACGTTGTCAACAAACGCGCTGATAACGCCCGCGAACAGCGACAAAACCGCGATAGCCCATTTGACGTTCGAAACCTTATGTAACAGAATTTCCGAAAGTCTCTGGGGCATTTTACTCTCGATAAACAGCGACACTGTCGCCATGGTTCCGCTTATCATCATCAGAACGTTATAATCAACGGCCTTGAGCGCAGAGATAATGTTCATCTCGAAAACTCCGCAATAGCCGAGAATTATAAACAGCGCCGCCGAGCCGAGGGCAATGTACGGACGCCACTTCTGAAACGCAATCAACAGAACATACGTGACAATGAAAATAATGAGAGCAGGTATCAATTCATTTCCTCCAAACCGTTAACAACCGAAAAAAGACAATAAAATAAGGGACTTTCCGAAAAAAGAAAGTCCCGTACGAGTCAAAAAGTTCAAATACTTTACCCGCATGAATAACGCTGACGCGCTATGACAGACTCCACCTCTCATGTCGGTATTAACTTTTACAAAAATTTAACGGCAAAATGCCGACAATGCATAAATCCTAACATAAAAAAGATACAATGTCAACAGAAAAACAACATTTTATTACAAGGCGCAAACAAAATATGCCCAGGAACAGTAAATTATTGTTTCACCGGAACATCGTGTTTATACGACAGTTTCAGCAGTATCGGCGTTATCAGCGCGCAGCATATAACCGTAAGGACGATCGCGGGCAGGAGCTTCTGATCTATGTACCCCGCGTCGATACCCTTCTGTGCGACCATGAGCGCGACCTCGCCCCTTGCGACCATGCCGAAACCGACAGTGACGGAATCCCTGTTCGACATTCTGCAAATCTTTGCGGCGACTCCGCAGCCGATAATTTTCGTAACGACAGCAAGCACTATAAGCACGAGAGTAAAAAGTAAAATCTCGCGCGAGAAGCCCTTGATATCCGTTTTAAGTCCGATATTCGCAAAGAAAATCGGGCTGAATATAAGATACGAAGCGACGGTGACCTTCTTCGCGACGTATTTTCTCATACCAGTGAGGTTGCAGAGAATAACGCCCGCAAAGTACGCGCCCGTAATATCCGCTACGCCGAAGAATTTTTCCGCGCAGTAAGCCATTATGAAACAGAACGCCATAGCCCAAATTGAAACACGCCTGGTTTCCTCGTGCTCCTTCCAAATACGCTTGAAAACCTGATAAATGATAAGTCCGACAACCAGAGCAAATACGAAGAACAGAAGTATTTTAACAACGACGATTCCGGGTTTAACGTCGGAATCACCCATACCCGTTATAATACTCAATACGACGATTCCGATTATGTCGTCGATTATGGCGGCGGACAAAAGCGTTGAACCGGCTTTCGTCTTTAATTTGCCCATTTCGTTGAGTGTTTCGACGGTTATGCTGACGCTTGTCGCGGCAAAAACAACGCCGATAAACGCGGCTTTCATAAGAGAATTGAATTCGACCTTGTCCTCAAAAAACAGGAAGTATGCGCCTCCGCATCCGAGTATAGGCACGACGACGCCGAGCGTGGCTATAAGGCACGCGGCGGGACCCGTCTTTTTAAGCTCGGAAATATCCGTATCAAGACCCGCGATAAACATCAGCATGATAACGCCTATTTCGCTTGTCTTAATAAGGAAATCCGTCTCCTCCAGAATTCCGAATCCGCACGGACCGAGAATAACGCCGGCAATAAGCGCGCCGACAACCTGCGGAAGGTGAACCTTCGCCGTAATCAGTCCGAAAAGCTTTGTACATAAAAGAATTAACGCAAGTGCAAGTAAAAATTCGTACATATAAAAACCCCCAAAAACAATAATTTACCGCGTTGCACGCAATAAATTATTGCAGTGAACAGCAGGCAGCGGGCAGTGGTTAGAAATTACGTAATACTGACCGCTAATCACTGAAACAGTAATTTACCCTCGGTAAATTATTGTTTATTTTTTCTATGAATACTTCTTCCGCTCCCGCTGAAAATAACGACGGGAGTGATTTTTTTGAAAATGAAAACAAAACGCGCGCTCGTTCGGCTCGTCTCATACGTATGCGCCGTCATTATATCGCTGTCCGTATTCGGCGCGGTTGAAAAACGCAAAGCGGAAGAATACGAAAATCAGGTAAATCTTTCGTACCAGCAGGCTTTATCGGGTCTGTCGGCATATCTTGACTCGATAAAAACCGATTTATACAAGGGAATGTACGCCTCGACTCCCGCGATGGCAGGCAAGCTGTCGGCTTCGCTTCTGTCCTCGTCCTCGGGCGCGCTCGAATGTATTTCGAGACTGCCGAGTTCACAGGGCAAGCTCGGCAACGCGTATAAATTTCTGACACAGGTCGGAGCGTTTACGGACTCGCTCAACGACAAGATCGCAAAGGGCGAAAAAATTTCCGACGAAGAATACGAAACCATGGAGAATTTATATAAATACGCCTCGACTCTCTCGGGCAAAATAAGTTACGCGCAGGAAACGTCTCTCGGCGAGGGAATTTCTTTCGAACAGTCGGTCTCTACGCTGTCTCTTCCGTCCGCAGACGAAGCGGGAATCGTTAAATTCTCCGACACGGTCGAAGATACGGAGCAGTCGTTTTCGGATTTTCCAACGCTGATTTACGACGGTCCTTTTTCGGATAATATTACAAATAAATCCTCGTCTTTTTTAGAAAATAAAACGGAGATTTCGCAGTCCGCGGCGGCGGATATCGTATCGAAAATCACGGGAAGCGACGTTTCGGACGTTAAATTCGTATACGACGACGATTCAAGCGTATCCTCTTACGTTTTCACCGTCTCGAACAAAACCGTTTCGATTGCGAAAAACGGCGGTTATCCGAGCTATATGATATCCGATGACTACGCGCGCGAGACTGTAAAAAATAAGGACGACGCGGTAAAAATCGGATACGAATTTTTAAATAAATGCGGTTATACGGGCATGACAGACACGTATTACGCCGACAACGACGGAATATGCACGATAAACTACGCATACAAATTCGGCGGCGTAACGTGCTATACCGACCTTATAAAGGTAAGCGTTTCGCTCTCGGATGGTTCGGTCACGGGATTCGACGCGCGCGGATATCTTATGAATCATATCAACAGAAGCTTCCCCGAAAACGAAAAGGGATTTTCCGAAGCTTCGAATTGCATAAGCTCCCGCCTTACGCCTCAGTCCGTAAAAAGAGCCGTTATTCCCTCCGACGGAACGAGCGAAAATTACGCGTACGAATTCAAATGCTCTTCGCCGGACGGTACGGATGTTCTCGTCTATATCGATGCATTAACGCTTCAGGAGGACGAAATTCTGATACTTCTTTACTCCGACGGCGGAATCCTGACGAAATAATACGCAGTAACGCTTGTAAAATATAAACGAACAAAAACGGTATAAAATTTATTTTTCGGGACAAACTAAACGCGGGTCAGACTTTATATAGAAAGGAACGACGTTCTGTGAAAAAACTGATACCGATTATCGCGGCGATATTGAGCGCGGTATGCATATTCTCCTCGTGTTCAAAGGACGGGGACAAGGTAAAAGACGACGTTGAGGGACTCGTCACTACGACCAAAAAATCCGAGATGTTCAACTCGTCCGAAGCAAAACCCGAATCGACCAATATGGATTCGGCTCTCGAAAAAGGAGCGGAAAAAGCAGCCGAAGGCGCGGAAAAAGCAAAAGACGGTGCAAGAAAGCTCGACGAGGACATCAAGCAGAATCTTAACGACAATAATAAAAAAGCAAATTAACATGCGAAACCGGCCGAAAACGGAGAAAGCCGAGCTTTACTCTCCGCTCGCGGTCGGTTCTCGTATTTTTTTAAATCAGATAAAAATTTTTATATATTTTTGTACGTAATTATTACTTGACTTTAAACGCTTTTTAGTGTATTCTATAAATTGAATTATTTTGTATATTATTTTAAAAATTAAGGAGCTGGAAATCATGAAAAAATTCATTTCCGTAATTCTCTGTCTGCTCACCGTTACGGGAATGTTTGCCTGCACACTCGTAACCGCGTCCGCGGCAAACACCCCCGAACTTTCTATGGAAGAAAAATATGACGAAGATGCAAAAACCTTAACCGTTACTATTACGTTAAAGAACGCAGTAGGAGCAACCTCCGGCGTTGTCGACCTCGTTTTCGACGACGAAATGTGCTCTTACAGAAAGAAAGACGGTTTTAAATCGCTCACCAACGCCGTTACGATTGAGGGCGGAAAAACCGTAGACAATACATACGAATGTGCGTGCGCGTTCATGGCAGCCGACAGCGTTACGGCAGAGGACTGCGACGAAAACGGCAATCTCCTGCTGTGCGAATTCAAATTCGACGTCAAGGGCGAGTACAAGCAGAACGCTTTCTACCTCTACTCCGACGACGGCATAGCAATCAACAACTCCAACAAAACGATAGAACCCGTCGGAAACACGGACATGGCTCCCGTTAAAAACACAACCGCAAACAAGGCGGCAAAAAACAACAATTCATCCTCAAAAAAACCCGATACTAAAGATTCGAACACCGTTCTGTTCGTTATCATTGCGGTAGCCGTTCTCGCGGCAGCGGCGGCAGTTACCGTAGCGGTAAGCAAGAAGAAAAAGGCTCAGGAGGAAAACGGAGAAACCGAAATCGCGGAGAAATCTGAAGTTACGAATATCGAAGAAAAATCCGAAGTTAAGAGTATCGAAGAAAAAACCGAAGTTAAGGAAGAAAACACAAAAGCTTCCGAAGATAACGACGAAAAAGAGGAATAAGCAAATATTTCCTTTTAACAATTTTTAAGCGTAGTTTAAGCTTAACATTCTATTCTCAATGTGGGACAGTATACGCGGGACATACGGGAGGTAATCGCAGGATCTATGAACAGAAAAGTTTATTCCCTTATTACTTTGATTACGGCTCTTATACTGTGCGTCTGCTCGGCTGTTACGGCGTTTGCCGAATCGCCCGAAACCACTACGCAGAAATCGGGTTCGATAGCCGACGCGGTTCAGGGCGTGCTGAACAACAGCGGTATTTCCGATACGGTTGACAGCGTTATCGGAGGGATTCAGGACAGCGGAGGATTATCCGACGTAATCGGCGGAATTTCGGACAGGATTTCGGGAAGTCTTAACGACTATTCGTCACTGCTCGACGGCGTTCTCAACGGCAGATCGAATTCGCAGACAACAACATCGGCGCAGATAACGCAGTCATACGGAAACTTTGCACTTCCTAATTCTCCCGTTCAAAATAATAATCAGAACCGCGTAACAAGCGCGCAGACGACCGTCCCCGAAACAACGGCTCCCCCGACCGCCCCGACGACGGTTCCCCCGACGACCGCTCCGGCACAGGAAGCAACGGCGGTTATGTCGATCAGAAACGACAGCTCCAAAGGCTCCGGAATATGGATATTCACCGCGGTTGTAGCCGCCGTCATCCTGGTGGTTATCGTCACTCTCATAGCGGTGACGGGACACACTCAATTCAATTCGAGAGTCTACGACAGATCAACGATTAAAAGCGTCAGAAAAACGTCCGCCTCCGAGGTGGAGTTTGACGACGACGAACCTATGGATAATATCATGTACGTCGGCTCGTCCGATAAGGACAAGCGCGAATCAAGAGGTTGATATTTATGAAGAAAAAAATTATTACGGCGATTTTCGCGCTGATAATGTGCGTTTCTTTGAGCGTCACGGCTTTTGCGTATGATCTGTTTTACGATACGTACAAAAAAGCGGCGGAGGCTCTGCATGAAAAATACCCCAACATTTCCGTCGAGGAATTCATGGACGAGTTTTCTAAGTTTCTCAACGAACCGCTCGACCAGGAGAAGATAAACGAGGCTATACAGAACCTTGTCAACCGTCTGACTCCCACGACCGACCCGAACGAGACGACCACAAAAAAAGAAACCACAACAAAGAAAGAGACCACAACAAAAGAACGTACGACAAAACGCGAGGAAAACACCACCGCAGCTCCGCCGTTCACGATTCCGAGCGGTCTTATAAATAACAATAATAAAAACAATACGACCTCGCCTAACGCAGGAGGTATAACGATTCCTCAGATTACGGAGGATCCGTCCGTTACACAGACCGTCCCTGTCGTAAGCATGTATCAGCAGAATTCACCGAATATCAATAACAATAAAAATACGCAGACACCCGCCGTAAGCGACACGTCTAAGGTTTCGAGCAAGACGATAATGGCTTGGGTCATAATCGCAATAGGCGTTATGCTTCTGGTAGTAAGTATCGTCGTTATCGTAATGTCCTCTGACAGACGTTCCTCCGCTTCGAGCAGAAACAGAAAACGCATGCGTAAAAACGGTGCGGTCAGAAAGGATTACGTACCGTTTACCGAGACGACAATGCCCGAGGTTACCGTAAACACGGCGGCAGCTCTTGCGGCCAAAAAGCACCTCTCGGCGCAGGCGGACAAGAACTCCGGCTATACCTCATTCTTTGACGATTCGACATCGTCCGCACTCGATTCGGCTGTTATAGTAGCCGCCGAAAGCGCGTCGTCCTACACGGGCGAATCGGCACCCGACGTTGATACCTCCGTTGCGGAAAAACTGCTCAAAAACTCGGCAAAAACCGTAAGAATATGCGAAGACTGCGGAACCACCGTTCCCGAGGACATGATGTTCTGCCCGAAGTGCGGTACATTCATGGGCATAGTGAGCGAGGAATCCGCGGATGAAAAAGAGGACAAATCGAGTACGTCGGATGAATCCGACAGCGTAATGCCTCCCCACGGCTCACCCGTTACGGCTCAATAATTCAACATAAAACTAAAACGCAGATGATTTAATTCGTCTGCGTTTTTTATTAAACAATACCTGCAAGCAATAAAATCCGCAGTCGGTAAAAACTGCGGATTTTCAGCGTGTCGAAAAAGCAGTTTTCGACAAGCTGTGAGACTGTCGAGAATGTGCCTGAATTTCGTTTTCTTTAGAGCGTCGCTGTACAAAAGTACCGCAGCGAGAAAAAAACGAAAAACGCAAATGCCCCGAAATCATCAGGTTTCGGGGCATTTCATTAAAAAATCAAAATATGTTTGCAATTGATCGATAAAAATCTTTTTTTCCGATATAACAAAACATAACGTGTCTTTTAGGCGTGGTTCAGGTGCTTTATCGACAGTCGTAAAATCCGCAGTCGGTAAAAACTGCGGATTTTTATATGTATTCTGAATTTTTATCAGCAAATTCCCTGCGCCGTCATGGCGTCGAGCACCTTTTCAAATCCCGCAATATTTGCGCCCTTTACGTAATCGTTGTCGAATCCGTATTTCTTTGCGGCGTCGTCCATATTGTGGAATATCGTAACCATAATGTGCTTTAACTTGCTGTCGACATTCTCGAACGTCCATGTAAGTCTCTCGCTGTTCTGCGTCATTTCAAGAGCCGATACCGCGACTCCGCCGGCGTTCGCTGCCTTTGCGGGAGCGACAAGAATTCCGTTCTTCTGAAGATACTCCGTCGCATCTGCGGTTACAGGCATGTTCGCACCCTCCGCAACCGCTATACAGCCGTTTTCTTTAAGTATTTTCGCGTCGTCGATGTTAAGCTCGTTCTGCGTGGCACACGGCAGAGCGACGTCACACTTAACGCTCCATACTCCCCTGCCCTCGTGATACTCGGAATTGGGACGGTATTTTTTATATTCGGTAAGTCGCTTTCTGTCGACTTCCTTAATTTTTTTAAGCGCCTTAACGTCGATTCCCTCGGGGTCGTATACCCAGCCTGTCGAATCACTGCACGTTACGGGCTTTGCGCCGAGCTGTAAAGTCTTTTCAATAGCGTAAATAGCTACGTTGCCCGCACCGGAAACACATACTGTCTTGCCCGAAAGATCATATCCGCTGCATTTAAGCATTTCCTCCGTAAGATAGAGAAGTCCGTAGCCCGTGGCTTCCGTTCTCGCAAGGGAACCGCCGTATGAAAGTCCCTTGCCCGTCAAAACACCCTCGTTGATCTTTCTGATACGCTTATACTGACCGTAGAGATAGCCTATCTCTCTGCCGCCTACGCCGATATCACCGGCGGGAACGTCAGCGTCCGCGCCGATATGCCTGTAAAGCTCGGTCATAAAGCTTTGGCAGAATGCCATTATTTCTCTGTCTGACTTGCCCTTGGGGTCGAAATCCGAACCTCCCTTGCCTCCGCCGATGGGAAGTCCCGTAAGCGAATTTTTAAATATCTGTTCAAATCCTAAGAATTTAATAATGCTTATATTTACCGACGGGTGGAAACGCAGACCTCCCTTGTACGGTCCTATTGCGTTGTTGAACTGAACTCGGTAGCCTCTGTTTACATGTGCCTGACCGTTGTCGTCAACCCACGGGACCTTGAAGAAAATCTGTCTGTCGGGCTCTGTCAGTCTTTCGAGCACGGCGTCGCGCTCATATCTCTCCTCGTCCTTCTCGATAACGGGTCTTATTGAATTAAGAACTTCGTGCACTGTCTGTAAAAATTCGGGCTGATCGGCATATCTTACGTCCAGCTCGTTTAAAATTCTGTTTGTGTAACCTGTCTTTGACATCAGTGTTTACCTCCGAATATTGTATAAATCAAATTATTAACATTTATATCTGAAAAGACAAATATAGATAAGTCTGTTTTCATTCATTTTATTCATCTGACCGTGGAAATGATACGCTCGGCAACCGCTCGTTTTGTTATGCACTCGTCCATCGCAGTTTTCTCGATAAATCTCTGCGCAGTCGCTTCATTCATCTGATAACGGTCGATCAACGCCCATTTTGCGCGGTTTACGATTCGTATTTCCTCCATTTTCTCTTCAAGCTTTGCGGTTTTCTGCTCTACCTTTTTCATTCTCTCTCTCGTCGAACACAGAAGCCGTAAGGACTGATTTATAATCGAAACCGAAGTCGGAACGGGAACCGTCAGCACGCCGTACTCGGTCAAAACTCCGCTGACGTCGTCGAACCTCTCGTTTTTTATAAACATCATAACTCCGGACGAGCTCTGTGAGCAGATATCCACCGCAAGATCTATGCCGTTTCCGTCCGGGAGAGGCGAATTTATCATAATAAGATCATAACTTCTCGACAGCAGCTCGCGTCTTGCAGAGGAAACGCTCGACACCGTTTTTACCGGGCTGAACTTCGACTCGTTGAGAAGAGCGCGCAGGGAAATATTGAATTTTTCGTTCGCCGAAACGGTAAGAACGCTGTAAACCGTCTGCATTTCCATCCGCGCCGTTCACCTCCGAATTTGGATTGCTTTTATTATTTATTCGCGTAGTTATTGACAACCGACTGCGGGACGTATCTCTTTATGAATTCGCTTTCAAGCGCGTATTTCGCCGCCTCGTCAAACGACAGCGGAAGCGCGTCATAACCCGACATGTCGGTTAAATTAACGTCAACCGCTTCAACGGGCTTCAAATCGGATTCCGCACTCTCAAGACACGCGTAAATTATCAGCGCAAATGCAAGATACGGATTGCTCAGCGGATCGGGCGAACGAAGCTCGGCTCTCCTGCTGTCCTCGCTTGCGTATGCGGGAATTCTTATAAGCTGAGAGCGGTTTTCACGCGACCATGTGATATATTTCGGAGCCTTATTCGTTCCGAAACGCTCATATGAACGTCTGTCGGGATTTAGGAATAAGGTCATGTCCTTTATTTTATCCATGATACCCGATATAAAGCGTGGCATATACTCGTTGTTATCGGAATTCAATGATATATTGATATGAAAACCGTTTCCGGGCTTATCCGCAATAGGTCTCGGCGAAAAATCGGCGCAGA
The DNA here is from genome assembly GCA_900543395.1 of uncultured Oscillospiraceae bacterium. Lineage (GTDB taxonomy): Bacteria > Bacillota > Clostridia > Oscillospirales > Acutalibacteraceae > CALACW01. Next base: position 13,497 of record UQQT01000036.1, read on the forward strand.
GTCCGTTGACGGCGGTAACCGTATTTACGACCGTTTTAAACGTAACGGCGTTGTCAGCGGCGGCAAGGGGATCAGAATGAATGAAATCGATTTCGTTCTGCCCGGGACCCTCCTCGTGGTGCGAGCTTTCCGGATAAATACCCATCCGCTCGAGCGTAAGGCAAATTTCACGGCGGATGTTCTCACCCTTGTCGTCCGGCGCGATATCCATATATCCCGCGTTATCGTACGGAACCGCAGTCGGCTCTCCGTTATCGTCGCGCTTAAAAAGATAAAATTCAAGCTCCGAGCCGAAGTTGAAATAAAAACCTTTTTTCTCCGCCTCGGCGACAGCATTTTTTAAAAGCGTTCTCATATCGCCCTCAAACGGCGTACCGTCGGGATATTTTATATCGCAGAACATACGCACGACCTTGCCGTGCTCCGGTCTCCACGGGAGAACCGCAATAGTCGACGGGTCGGGGTGCAGAAACAAATCGGTGTGTACCGCGCCGGAAAATCCGTCGATAGCCGAAGCGTCAATACCCTTCCCGTATTTAAATACCTTTTCGAGCTGCGTGGGCAGAACCGAAATATTCTTCTGTCTGCCGTATATGTCGCAGAACGCAAGACGGATGAACTTAACGTCCTCCTCTTCGACATACTGGATTACTTCTTCATTTGTGTAACTCATGATACGCCCGCCTTCACCGTAATCGGTAATAAAATAACGCGCTCATCCGTACGGGCAGAATACACGGAGTAAAATACACCCTTGTACTCCGTAATGCCGTGTACGAACGAACGCCGTTGCTCATTCTTTTTTAATGGTATTATTTTATCATAATACAACGTCTTTGTCAACTCACATTATGTCCAAACACGTCTGTAAAAACAGGGCAAACGTTGTTAAATTCAACGGCGGAAAACGCACCTCATTAGAACTAATGATACAATTTCAAAAACTTGTTTTTTCAAGAAAAAGAACATTCCTTACTGCATGAAATTAGCAATATAATATAAAATGATAACAATGCGTCGGCAATATAAAATCCGCGGTTTGTTATCGGCAAATTTATATTTAAAAAATTCTTGCGGCAAAAAAAAAGGACTGCCGCTGAATGAGGCAGTCCGACATATTATTTTTTAGGAATGATTTTTTCCGTTCCGCCCATATAGGGTCTCAATGCTTCGGGGATATTTACGCTGCCGTCGGCGTTTAAATTGTTCTCCAAAAAAGCAATCAGCATTCTCGGAGGCGCGACAACCGTATTGTTAAGCGTATGGGCAAGATATTTTTTGCCGTCCTCGCCCTTGACTCTTATACCGAGTCTCCTCGCCTGCGCGTCGCCGAGGTTCGAACACGAACCGACCTCGAAATATTTCTTCTGTCTCGGAGACCACGCCTCTACGTCGACGGATTTTACCTTCAAATCGGCAAGATCGCCCGAACAGCATTCGAGAGTTCTGACGGGGATATCGAGCGAACGGAACAAATCGACGGTGTTTTTCCAAAGCTTGTCGTACCACGTCATACTGTCCTCGGGCTTGCAGACGACTATCATCTCCTGCTTTTCAAACTGATGGATTCTGTAAACGCCTCTCTCCTCGATACCGTGCGCGCCCTTCTCCTTTCTGAAGCAGGGAGAATAGCTCGTCAGGGTCTTGGGAAGCTCCTGCTCGGGGATTATCTGATCTATAAATTTACCTATCATGGAGTGCTCGCTTGTACCGATAAGATAGAGATCCTCGCCCTCAATCTTATACATCATCGCCTCCATTTCGGCAAAGCTCATAACGCCCGTAACAACGTCGGAGCGAATCATAAACGGGGGAACGACATACGTAAAGCCTCTGTTTATCATGAAATCGCGTGCGTAAGCGATAACCGACGAGTGGATTCTCGCAATATCTCCCATAAGATAATAGAATCCGTTGCCGGCGACTCTTCTTGCGGAGTCAAGATCAATTCCGTCGAAACGCTCCATTATGTCGGTGTGATACGGAATTTCAAAATCGGGAACGACAGGCTCGCCGAAGCGCTCAATCTCGACGTTCTCGCTGTCGTCCTTTCCTATAGGCACGCTCTCGTCGATAATGTTGGGGATAACGAGCATTATTTTTCTGATTTTTGCGCTCACTTCGTCCTCAAGACGTTCGCACTCTGCAAGTCCCTTTGTGTCCTCGGCAACCTGTGTTTTCGCCTTTTCGGCTTCATCCTTTTTGCCCTGCGCCATAAGTGCTCCGATAAGCTTCGACGCCTTGTTTTTAGAGGCTCTCAGCTCGTCGGCCTTCATCTTATTGGCTCTGTACTCCCTGTCGAGAGCGATTACCTCGTCGACCATGGGGAGCTTGTTATCCTGAAACTTCTTTTTGATATTATCCTTTACGATATCGGGGTTTTCCCTCAAAAATTTAATATCAAGCATTCTTAGTATATACTCCTTTTCAAATCAATCCTCAAACAGATTGGCTATTTTCTGCAAATCCTCTTTGTCGAAAAACTCTATTTCGATTTTTCCGCCCTTTTTGCCCTCTTTAACGCTGACTTTTCTGCCCGAGGACGACGAAATCGACAGCTCGACCTCGCTGAAAAACGGATCTCTCTTATGAATCCTCGTACTTCCCGGGACAGACTGTGCGTTTATGCTCTTTACAAGCTTTTCCGTCTCCCTTACCGAAAGACATTTTGATATAACGGTGTCAGCCGCGTCGCATATTTTTGACTTGTCGTTAATTCCGAGCAAAGCCCTCGCATGACCCTGCGATAAAAAGTCATCGCTTACAAGGTCTCTGACCTTTTCGGGCAGAGACATGAGTCTTAACGTATTCGTAAGCGCGGAACGCGATTTGCCGAGCTTCTGCGCCGCCTGCTCCTGCGTAAAATCGAACTCGTCTATGAGCTTCTGTATACCCTCTGCTTCCTCCATGGGGTTAAGGTTTTCCCTCTGAAGATTCTCAATAAGGGCTATAACCGAAACCTCGGAGTCCGTAAGAGTTTTTACGATAACGGGAACCTCCGTAAGCCCCGCGATCCTCGCCGCTCTCCAACGGCGTTCGCCCGCGACAAGCTGATATCCGCCGTCGGGTGTGGGGCGGACGATGAGAGGCTGTAAAACGCCGTGCTCGGCAATGCTCGAAGCGAGTTCGTTAAGAGCCTCCCCGTCGAAATTCTGTCTCGGCTGATCCCTGTTAGGCTCAATTTCGCCTATCGCAAGAGAGCTTACGGACGCGGACTCCCCGCCGTCAAGCGAATTGTCAAAAAGTAACGCGTCGAGTCCTCTGCCGAGACCTCTGTTTTTTGGTGCCATATATTTCTCTCTCCTGAAAAAAACTTATATAATTATGCTCTTGCCTATGTAAACGGGGTAAGTCTCTGCACCGGAGAGTGAATTCCTCGGTCTGACAACGCCGTACTTGTCCATGATAACCCAGTCAAGCTTTGAATCCGCGCCGATGAACGACGAGTGCATTATTATCGAATTTCTGACGACTGCGCCCTTTTCAATATGAACGCCTCTGAATATAACGGAGTTTTCAACCGTGCCCTCTATTCTGCATCCGTCGGCGATAAGCGAATTATTAACCGACGCGCCGATACCGTAGACCGCGGGCATATCGTCCGCCGTCTTTGTATAAACGGGATCGCCGTTGTGGAAAAGCTGTTTTAAATTTTCCTCTTTTAAAAGAGCCATATTCGCGTCGAAATAACTCTTTAACGAATCGACCGCGGGACAGAAACCGTCTATGCGGCAACCGTTCATTTTAAGACTGTGTACGTTCTGACGGATTATATCCTTTTCAAAGCTCGTATATCCTCTTGTTACCGCTTCATTCACAAGACGTTCGAGAAGCGATTTCCTCATAACAATTATATTTATCGAATATCTGCCCTCGCCGTCGGGATTTACCGGAACTGTGACATCCGATATGAATCCCTCGGAGTCGACGTCAAATACCATGATATCCTCGAGAGCGGGTATCCTGCCCTCTTTGTATGCGAACGTAATATCCGCGCCCGAAGCTATATGCTTATCGACGATCCTGCCGATATCGATGTTGCATATAAAATTGCAGTCGGACAAAACGACGTATTCCTCTTTTGATTTTTTTATAAACGGCATAATGTTGGCAAGCGCGTCTATTCTGCACGTATATATGCCGTTTCCGTTCGTAAACGGAGGCAGAATGAACAGACCCTCGTTCTTTCTGGACAGATCCCACGGCTTGCCGTTGCCGATATGATCCATAAGGGACTGATAATTGCTCTTGGTAATGACTCCGACCTTTCTGATTCCGCAGTTTACCATGTTCGACAGAGGGAAGTCGATAAGACGGTATCTTCCGCCGAACGGAACGGAACCCATGGTTCTCAAAGCCGTGAGCTGGTCTATGCACACGCTGTGCGCGTCCGCGTAAATAAGTCCTAAAACGTTATTGCCTTTCATACCGTTTCGCCCTCCTTTACATCCTCGCCGATCATCTGACGGGCGGTAACGCGAGCGTTCCTTCCGACGTTTACGCTGTGTCCTACTACCGCTACGCCCCACTTGTCAAGATCGCTTATCTCCTGCGGATCCTCGCCGACGACCGCGCCCGACTCTATGACTGCGTTCTCGGCTATCATCGCATACTGAACCTTTGCTCCGGGCTTGATAACCGCGCCGGGCATAACTATCGAATACTTGACCTCCGCGCCCTCGTCCACGGAAACGTTCGAGAAAATAACGGAGTAGTCAACCTTACCGCTTATAATGCATCCGCCCGCGACAATCGAATTCTCGACGTGCGCGCTGTCGGATATGTAGTGCGGAGGAGTCGCCGCCGTGTTCGAATAAATTTTCCACGAGGAATCGCTTAAATCTATATTCGCAACGGGATTTAAAAGGTCGAGATTAGCCTCCCACAGACTGTCTATGGTTCCTACGTCCTTCCAGTATCCGTCGAATTCGTATGCAAAAAGTCTCTCGCCCGCCTCATGCATTGCGGGAATAACGTCCTTGCCGAAGTCGTTTGACGAGTTCTCCTTAGCCTCGTCGGCTATGAGATATTCTCTTAACTTCGACCACGTGAACATGTAAACGCCCATTGAAGCCTTATTGCTCTTGGGATTCTTGGGTTTTTCCTCGAATGCTGTAATGGCTCCGTCATCGTCTGTAAACATAAGTCCGAAGCGTGAAGCCTCCTCCCACGGAACTTCGAGCATTGCGATGGTACACGCCGCCTCGTGAGCCTTATGAAAGTCGAGCATTTTCGAATAGTCCATCTTATAAATATGATCGCCCGAGAGAACGGCTACATATTCGGGATTATATCTGTCAATGAAGTTGATATTCTGGTAAATCGCGTTTGCGGTACCCCTGTACCAGTCGGTTCCCTTTATCTGCTGATACGGCGAGAGAATGTGAACTCCGCCGTTCATTCTGTCGAGATCCCACGGCTGACCGTTGCCGATATAGTCGTTCAATTCAAGGGGCTGATACTGCGTTAAAACGCCGACGGTGTGTATGCCGGAGTTTACGCAGTTGGAGAGCGGAAAGTCTATGATTCTGTATTTTCCGCCGTAGGGAACGGCGGGCTTAGCAATATTCTTGGTAAGTATTCCGAGTCTGCTGCCCTGACCGCCGGCGAGCAGCATAGCTATACATTCTGTTTTTCTTGCCATAGTGTAACCTTCCTTTTTGTTTTTTATTTTCTCTTTTTTAAGTATATCGCCGAAAGACCGGGCAGAGAAAGCTCCACGCTCTGCGGCTGCGAATGCATACCCTGCGCCTTTGTGCGGTAAACGCGTTTTCTGACCTTGCCGGAACCGCCGAATTTCTTATCGTCGGAATTGAATACAACGTCGTAAACGCCCTTTTCGGGTACGCCCATTTTATAATGATCCCTCTGTACGGGGGTAAAATTGCATACGACTATAACGCTCTCGCCCTTTTCGTCCGTACGTCTGAACGCGATAACGGAGTTGTCCGAGTCGTCGCTGACTATCCATGAGAAGCCCTCCCACGAATAATCTATCTCCCACATTGGAGCATTTTCTTTATAGAAACGGTTTAATGCTTTTGTATATTCAAGCAAAGATTTATGAAAATCGTAATCGAGCAGGAACCAGTCGAGCTGTTTTTTCTCGTCCCACTCTATAAACTGACCGAATTCCTGACCCATGAAGAGCAGTTTTTTACCGGGGTGCGCATACATATAGCCTAAGAACGCGCGCATTGCGGCAAACTTTTCTTCGTAAGTTCCGGGCATTTTGTCTATAAGCGACTTCTTGCCGTGAACGACCTCGTCGTGCGAGATCGGCAGAACGAAATTCTCCGAAAACGCGTAAAAGAACGAGAAGGTTATAAGGTCGTGATTGTATTTTTTGAAATAGCCGTCGAGCGAAAAATATCTGAGTATATCGTTCATCCAGCCCATATTCCATTTAAAGTTAAAGCCGAGACCGCCTACATTCGTAGGCTTTGTAACGAGAGGCCACGCTGTCGATTCCTCGGCAATCATCATGATGCCGGGATAGTCCCTGAACAGAACCTCGTTGAGCTTTCGCAGAAACGCAACGGCTTCGAGATTCTCTCTTCCTCCCTTTTCGTTCCTGACCCAGTTTCCGTCGTCCCTGCCGTAGTCAAGGTAAAGCATTGAGGCGACTGCGTCGACTCTGATTCCGTCGATATGATATTCCTTAAGCCAGAACGAAGCCGAGGACATAAGGAAGCTTTTGACCTGCGTTTTGCCGTAGTCGAAAACCCTCGTTCCCCACTGGTAATGCTCGCCCTTTCTCGGGTCGGCATACTCGTAGCACGGCTGACCGTCGAATTCGTAGAGTCCGTGCGCATCTTTCGGAAAATGTGCGGGAACCCAGTCGAGAATAACGCCTATGCCGTTGTTGTGGCACTCGTTTATAAGATACATAAGATCCTCGGGAGTGCCGTATCTCGACGTCGGAGCAAAATAGCCGGTGACCTGATATCCCCAGCTTCCGTCGAACGGATATTCCGTAAGAGGCAGAAACTCGACGTGCGTGTAGCCCATTTCCTTAACATAGGGAATAAGCTTGTCCGCAAGCTCTCTGTATGAATAGAAGCTGCCGTCCTCGTTCATTCTCCACGAACCGGCATGAACCTCGTAAATATTTACGGGCGAGGAATAAATACCCTTACGCGCTCTCTCGTCCGTCCACTGCTTATCCGTCCATTTGAATTTATCGATTTCGTAGAATTTCGAAGCCGTACCGGGTCTTGTCTCCGAATGAAAACCGTACGGGTCGCACTTCATAAACTGTCTGCCGTCGGACGCGGTTATGCAGTATTTATACGTATCAAACCTCTTTATCCCCTTGACGACAGCCTCCCAGATTTCGCCGTCGGACATACGCGTCATCGGACTTTTTTCTCCGTCCCAGGAGTTGAAATCGCCGACAACGCTCACGCTCTCTGCGTGAGGAGCCCATACCCTGAACGTAACGGCGTTTTTGCCCGTCCTGTGCGCACCGAGAAACTCGTACGCTCTTGCGTTGCTTCCCTCGTGGAAAAGATAAACGGGAACGTCTAAATTCTCTTTCTTTTTGCTCTCCATAATCATTTCTCCGATTAATCCGTTTAATAAATACAGATATATATACTATATATTATCAAAAAAAAGTTATTTTTTCAAGACCCATTATAAAATAATATCAATATTTTACACAAATACACATACAAAATATGTCGCAATATTTGTAACAGTTGATGTAAAAACCATTTATGTATTGAAAAATGATTCAAAAGTATGTAAAATTAAATCAGTTAATTAATTCGCGGTGAAAATAAATGAACGATATTGAATTTTCAAAACTGTTAATGGATTTGGGCGTGCTTCACAGGTACGCGGTTTTTACAAACACGTCGGCTATCGGCGTGTATTACGGTCAGCCTCAGATTTTAAGATATCTGAAAGAGCACGGCGAGTGCTCACAGACCGAAATTGCGAAGTATCTGAACGTCTCATCCGCCTCGACAGCCGTCAGCATAAAACGCATGCAGAAGTCGGGACTGCTCGAAAAAAAAGCGGACGACAGCGATTTACGATATAATAAAATAAAAATCACACCGCTCGGGCTTGAAAAGGAGCAGAAAAGCAGGGAAATTTTCGACGAGTGCTCGAAAAAACTCGTCTCCGGCTTTTCCGATGAAGAAAAAATACAGCTTAAAAATTATTTCGAGCGAATGATTGAGAATCTCACCGAAAACGGAAAGACCGCCGACGACGTTATAGGCGAATTAAAAAAAGCGGAACTGCGTTCGGGTAAGAACGACAAATAAAAATTTATAATGAAAAAAGCGGAGAGTCTCAATTCGGACTCTCCGTTGTTATTATTTACCCGCATTTTCGGGTATTTTCATTAAAACATCTATGCTGAACCGACAGTCACTGCTTTGAATATTGATCATGCCGTCGTATTTTTTCACCGTCTTTTTAACGTTTTTCATGCCGAAGCCGTGATTTACTTTATCGGATTTCGACGTGCTCATATCCTCGTCTACCGCGCCCGACACGCTGTTCGTCACGGTGAAAATAACGGACGAATCCGACAGCTTCGACTCGACGAGTATATTATTCTCGCCCTCTTTTAACGAGCCGTGTTCTATCGCGTTGTCTATGAGATTCGCACACACCGTGCATACGTCGGCGGGTTCTATTCCTGTCTGCGGAAAAAATCCCTTAAACGTGAGAGTACAGCCGAGATTATCCGCGGATTTTGATTTATTAGCCATTATCATGTCGAGAATATCGTTGCCGGTAGAATACTTTTTAAAGCATTTGCCCGCCGACAGCGACAGCTCCTGAATATATTTCGAAGCCTCGTCCATTCTTCCGCCGTCAATGAGAATCGACACTACGTTCATGTGGTTTTTATAATCATGCCTGAACGCCCTTAACTCCTCGTCGTTCTTCGCAAGACGCATATAGTAGTCGGATATCTCGTTCATTCTCGAATAAAGCGACGCTATCTCCTGCGTAGCCTTTATCATATTGAATATAAAAAATCCCACGCTTATAAGCATCAAAATCGTCGCGGCGATATATATAACTTCATATATCGCCGAAGAAATGCCGAACTGCCTGTAATAGCATGCAAGACAGAATATCATTATCGAAACGAATATCCACTTGGGCGTTATCGAAATAATATCGGGGAATTTAGGCACGCTTCTGAATCTGACCGCAAGGATCAAAACAATATCGATAATCAAAAACATTCCGGCGGTAAAATATATTTTAACCGAGTCGTTATCGCCGACGTACGGCGCGGCTATGCCGTATATCATCTCCATGACGAATATGTAGCATGTCAGAAACAATACGGTTTTCGACCTCTGCGGGCACTTTACGAACACGAAGAACACGAAAATATACAGCGCGTACGATATCATATCCGTGACGATATCGGTCGTCTCGCCGACGGACGGAGTGAAACTGCCGTACGTATACGCCGCCGAATTAAGCGCGAACAGCACTGCGGTCACAATGCCCGCGGCGCGTCTTTTTCTTAATTCAAAGCCGAGAAAATAACGGCACAGAAGCAATATATTCACACTGACGAACACGTCGCGCAGAAAGAAAAAAATACCGGCTGTCATAAACGTCCCTTATTTATTCTTTAAATAATTTATCCATTTCGATTCGAATTGAGTACGGCAGTTTCGGCTCACGGAGAACTTACGGCCGTTCTTCATTATAATATCCGTTTTCTTGTAAACGTCGACATGAGGAAAGCATACAAAAACGCCCCTCGACGAACATTCCGCGTACGGCATAGACAGAACGCGCACGGTTTCGGAAAATCCGGATACGACCTCTCTTACCGTTCCGTCGCCGAATGTGACAAACGAATGTTTACCGCTGCTTTCGACGTACATTATAGTTCCCGCGTCCGTAAATTTACGTCCCTCGGAGACATAGTTCAATAAAACGACCTTTTCGTTTTTATCGGACTCGTTAATAAACGACATGACCGTTTCCTCAAGCTCTTCCGGGTCTATCGGCTTTCTTAAAAATCTGTATGCGTTTACCTTAAAAGTATCGAAAACATACTCGGGATAATTGCTGACAAACACTAAGCCCACCGCGTTGTTTTTCTCCCTGACAACGGACGCAAAATCAATGCCCGTGCAGTCGGCAAGCCTGTAATCGACAAAAATAAGCTGATACTCGTCGGCAAACGGAATAAGTCCCGTGGCAGAAGAGTAACAATCGACCGTGATATCCAGCTCCATAGATGCAAAAAGGACCAGAATCTTTTCGCGCAGATCTTCGCGGAATATCTCTTCATCGTCAAGTACGGCTATCTTCATAAATAATCATCCCCCCGAGTTTATCCTTAATAATCACTTTATATTATAAAATAAAATGATAAATTAATCAACATTAATGCTAAAAACAACAAAAATCGGCTTGAAATACATTAAAAAGGCATGAAAAACACTTTTTAGACATTTATACGGCGGATGTTCACGGTATAATAACCTCACGAAACACAATCCGAATACAAGATTCGGTGTGTTTCTCAGAACATTGAATCATACCGTTTCGGCACAGCGCGCCTGCACGACATGGTATAATAATTATTTACATACCTGTATTTACAAAATATAGAATTAAAGGTAAAAAAATAAATCAAGAAAATTTTTTACGAAAGTTGTTGACAAGTATTAAAGATATGTGTATAATATCATCTTGTCGGACGGATTATTCCGTTGTGCAGCATGGCCCGGTAGTTCAGCTGGTTAGAACGCTAGCCTGTCACGCTAGAGGTCGACG
>UQQT01000037.1 GCA_900543395.1 uncultured Oscillospiraceae bacterium
AAGAATTTGCGGGCGATTGTGAGATAGAAAAAGAGACGGCGGGGGAGTATAAGAACTATCTAATAAAATAATTTTCCCGGGATTTGATGTAAAAATCGAGTCCCGGGTTTTTTTTGTTTATGCCTTATAATAAATTGTTGGTTCTTAATGTTGACTCATTCATATAAAAATTATATAATATAAACTGAATTTACTAAAGGGGGGTAGATGCTCATGAGGATAGGCGTTGACCTCGGCAGTGCGAACATACGCGCGTTTACCGAGAGCAAAAAAATCGTTTTTTCGTCGCCGTCGGTCGTCGCATACGATTCGTACACGAAAAAGCCTGTCGCAATGGGCAAAGCCGCTCTGAACATGACGGGCAGGACGCCCGATTCGATTGAGATTATCAATCCGCTCAAGGACGGCGTTATATATAACTATGACGCGACGGTTCAGATGATTAAATTCTTTCTCGGTAAGATATCGGGAATGGGAGTTTTAAAGGACGACATCATGGCGGCCGTTCCGTCGACTATGACGCAGCTCGAAAAAATGGCGGTCATGGACGCGTTTTCGGACGCGGGCGCGGGCAGAATCTGCCTGATTTCCGGCTCCATGGCGGCGGCTCTCGGCTCGGGAATCAGCATGAAAGAACCGCGCGGTACTATGTTTGTCGATATCGGCGCGGGAAGCGTGGATTCGGCTGTCGTTACAATGGGAGATATTGCCGTGTCGGAGTCAGTTAAGACCGGGTCGGACGACGTTACCGCCGATATTATTAAATATCTAAAAAGAGAAAGAGACATTGACGTCGGCTGGCTGACTGCCGACGATATCAAGAAAAAAATCGCGGGAGCGGTCAAGAGAAACGAAGCTGTCGCGCTTATCGCAAAGGGCAAAAACGCTATTTCGCAGACTCCGATAAGCTTCGAGATTACGTCGACGGAAATTTATTTTGCCGTCAAAGACCGCGTTGACAGTCTGCTTAATTCTGTCAGAAAAGTTTTCTCCGTAACGCCCCCCGAGCTTACCGCCGATATCTTCGACACGGGTATAGTCCTCACGGGCGGGGGCGCGCTTCTGTACGGAATAGATGAATACATAGAAAAAAGCACGGGCGTTAAAACGACGATAGCCGACGACGCGGAAAACTGCGTTATCAGGGGCGTCGGAAACGCGTTGAAGGACTTAAAATATTTAAGAAAGAACGGTTACATATTTAAATCGGGTGAAACGGATTGACGGGTTTCACCGTTCTGACCGGGTTATTATTATGATTAGATACGATAATTCATCATCTGAATCGATTACGGGCGTCGTTGAGGGAGTTGTTTTCCGCAACGACTCCAATTCTTATACCGTGATGGACGTGTCGGTCAAGGGCGAGCTTGTAACATGCGTTGGAATTCTGCCCGAAATCGCGCCCGGCGAAAAGGTCGAAATGACCGGGCGGTGGGAGTCGCACCAAAGCTTCGGCAGACAGTTTAAAATATCCGAATTTAAAAGAACAATGCCCGAAAATTCGGCGCAGTTTTTAAAATACTTAGCCTCGGGAACGATTAAGGGCATAGGTCCTAAAACCGCGGGGTACATAGTAGAGCGTTTCGGCGACAGAACGTTTGAAGTCATAGAAAACGAACCGGAACGGCTCGCATTTGTAAAGGGAATTTCAAAAGATAAGGCGAAGAAAATTTCAGCCGAATTCAAAAAACAGTACGCCGTCAGAACGGTTATCGTCGGACTCGAAAAATACGGTCTGTCGGCTTCGGAATGCGTCGAGGTGTTTAAGCATTTCGGCACAAATGCCGTTGAATTAATAAAGGAAAATCCGTACATACTCTGTCAGGCGCTGCGAACCGTCGACTTCGAACGCGCGGAAAATATCGCGCTGAAATTAGACGAACAGCCGAAACCCGTTCACAGATTAAGAGCCGGAATTACGCATGTCGTAAGTCATAATTTATTAAACGGACATACCTGTCTGCCGAAAGACAAGCTTTTGAATCCCTGCGCCGAGCTGTTATCCGTTTCGACGGACGATATTTCCGACTCGATAGACGAAATGGTTGAAGAACGGTTGTTGAGCTCTTATGCGATTAACGGCAGGGAATTTATATTCATGCCCGAAATATACGCTTCGGAGCTTAATATCGCACAGAGACTCAAGCTTCTTACCCGCTTTGCTCCGAACGAGGAGAAAAAAATCGGCTCCGATATTAAAAAAATCGAAAAAGACTTAGGAATAAAATATGCAAAAGCCCAGTCCGACGCTATCGAAAAAGCCGTACAGAACGGAATTTTCGTCCTCACGGGAGGTCCCGGAACAGGTAAAACGACGACGGTCAAGGGTATTATAAAATACTTTGAGAGAAAAAATCTCGAAATCCTGCTTGCCGCTCCGACGGGCAGAGCCGCCAAAAGAATGAGCGAGCTTACGGGGTACGAGGCTAAGACGATCCACCGCCTGCTCGAGGTCGAATGGGATGACAGCGACAAGCCCGTATTCAAACGAAATATATCGAACCCCCTCGGCGCGGACGTTATAATTCTCGACGAGGTATCAATGGTCGACGTCACGCTGTTTTCGAGCTTTCTCGACGCGGTGAGATTCGGCTGCCGTCTTATAATGGTCGGCGACTCCGATCAGCTCCCCGCAGTCGGCGCGGGAAACGTGCTTCTCGACATTATAAATTCCGGCACGGTTGAGGTTGTAAGGCTCAATGAAATATTCAGACAGGCAAGGCAGAGTCTCATTGTCATGAACGCGCACGCCGTCATTTCGGGCGAGGAGCCCGTACTGGACGACAAAACGAGTGACTTTTTCTTCATGGAACGCCCCGCTTCGACGCTCTGCGCGTGGACTGTCGCCGAGCTCTGCACTAAAAGACTGCCTGACGCGTACGGATATTCTCCGTTTACGGATATACAGGTTCTTTGTCCGTCGAGAAAGGGCGACTGCGGAACCGTAAATTTAAACAGGAGACTCCAGGATATTCTGAATCCCGAATCAGAGGACAAAAAGCAGTGTACTATAAACGGCCGTCTTTTCAGACAAGGCGACAAAATAATGCAGATAAAGAATAATTACGATATCACCTGGACGAAAAACGGCGAAGAGGGCATCGGAATTTTTAACGGCGACATGGGCATTATCAAAAAAATCGACTTAAAGGGCAATATGCTTGAAATTGATTTCGACGACGGAAAAAACGTAAAATATCCCGTTGAATCGCTGTCCGAGCTCGAGCTTGCCTACGCCGTCACGGTTCACAAGAGCCAGGGCAGCGAGTACGACGCGGTCGTCATGCCTATATGTGACGCGCCGCCGCAGCTGATGTACAGGAATCTTCTCTATACCGCCGTTACGAGGGCGAAAAAGCTTCTGATAATAGTCGGAAACCGTTCAAAGCTTTTATCAATGGTTGCAAACGACAGGCAGAACAAACGCTATTCCGCGCTGTACGCGTTTTTAAATGACGACGAAATAAGCGAGAATGCGTTGTATAAGGTCAGGTAAATAATAAAAAGCGGAAAAAACGCAGAAGCTGACGGACGGCAGTGTTCCGAAAGAGGCGGTTATTTACGCTTAATAAAAGAACAGACTGCCCGATATGAGCAGTCTGTTGATTTTTTTGTATCAGATTCCGGTCTCGTTGTAAAGACTGTTGAGTTCGTTTGTCGCTTTTACGAATTTGTACATATAAATAAACGGTCCGACGGCGATAAACATGCCGAGAATCGACCACAGCCAGAATGTCGAGGCTCCGAAATCTGTCTGAACGCCTCTGCGTCTTAACTCGTTTCCGACTCTGTTTGCGATATTATGATTCCATACAAGAGAAGCAATGCCGAGCGTCAGCGGAGTTATGACAAGAACAAGAAGCACGTAATTCATGCTCTTTTTGTTGTCGTACCTTGTGCAGATCGTATTTACGTCGTTTGTTATCGAATTGTAAGCTATAAGCGGATAAATGCCGAAGGTTATGAGTCCGAGCAGAAAAATTTTAATAAAGCTTCTGTCGGTCGGGAGATTTGCTCTCGGAATTGCTCCCTGCGGGGGGTAATTTGCGTTCTGATTTGCGGGTGACTGCTGCTGAAACTGATCCATGTGTATTGCCTCCTGTTGTAAAAATATGTGTAAGATTTATCCTACATTGACATTATACATTATAATTTGTAAAAAAACAATATCCGAACGGGCAGTATATAAATATTTCTTGACAAAATTTAATGTGTGTGCTAATATTTTATAAACTGAATATCAAAGGCTGTGACGGAGAGGATTTTTTTTATTTCATCCGCAGAGAGCCGCCGGATGGTGCAAGGCGGTGATGTGTTTTAAAAATCGGTCGCTCCCAAGCCGGAGGGAAGAAAGCGTTTTGTGAGTAGAGCCCTCCCGTGACTGCTGCGTAAAAGCATACGGCTTATATGAGCCTGAGTGACGTTGAAAAACGTAATTTGAGTGGTACCGCGGGTATTCCCGTCTCAAGGTTTTTGCTTTGGGGCGGTTTTTTTATTCGGAAAATAACAATACGGAGATGATATAATGTCAAAGGAGCTTGAAAAACAGTATAATCCCAAAAACGTCGAGGATCGGATTTATAAAACGTGGCTCGACAACAAGTATTTTCACGCTGTAAGAGACGAGAGCAAAAAGAGCTATACCATAGTTATTCCTCCCCCGAACATAACGGGTCAGCTTCACATGGGTCACGCGCTTGACAATACGCTTCAGGATATTCTTATCAGATATAAGAGAATGTCCGGCTTCGACACGCTTTGGGTTCCCGGCACGGATCACGCTTCCATAGCTACGGAGGCTAAAATTGTTGAGGCTATGAGAAAAGAGGGAATCACTAAAGAGGATATCGGACGTGAAAAATTCCTCGAACGTGCGTGGGACTGGAAAAAACAGTACGGCGGAAGAATCGTCGAACAGCTTAAAAAGCTCGGCTCGTCCTGCGACTGGGACAGAGAGAGATTTACCCTCGACGAGGGATGCAGTAAGGCAGTTAAAGAGGTTTTCGTCCGTCTTTACGAAAAGGGTCTTATTTACCGCGGTGAGAGAATCGTTAACTGGTGTCCGAAGTGTCTTACGTCGATTTCCGACGCGGAGGTTGAGTACGAGGATCAGGCCGGTCACTTCTGGCATCTGAGATATCCCCTCGCGGACGGCAGCGGATATCTTGAGCTCGCTACGACGAGACCCGAGACAATGCTCGGCGATACGGCTGTCGCGGTTCATCCCGACGACGAGAGATACAAGTCTCTTGTCGGCAAAACGCTTATACTCCCTATTGTTCACAGGGAGATCCCCATTATCGCGGACGAATACGTTGAACCCGAATTCGGAACCGGATGCGTTAAGATCACCCCCGCGCACGACCCGAACGACTTTGAGGTAGGTTTAAGACATAACCTCGAAGTTATAGATACGTTCACCCCCGACGCTCATATCAAGGAGGGCTGGGGCAGATACTCCGGTATGGACAGATTTGAGGCGAGAAAAGCCATTGTCGAGGATCTCGAAAAAGAGGGCGCGCTCGTAAGAATCGAGGATTATTCGCATAACGTAGGCACTTGCTACAGATGTCATTCGAATATAGAGCCGAGAGTTTCAAAGCAGTGGTTCGTTAAAATGGAGCCTCTTGCAAAGCCCGCTATTGAGGCTGTAAGAAGCGGTGAGACGAAATTCGTTCCCGAGCGTTTCGACAAGACCTACTATCACTGGATGGAGAATATAAAGGACTGGTGTATTTCCCGTCAGCTTTGGTGGGGTCACAGAATTCCCGCGTGGTACTGCGGCGACTGCGGTGAAATCAACGTTGCACGCGAAAAGCCCTGCAAATGTAAAAAGTGCGGCGGCGGGAATCTTATTCAGGATCCCGATACTCTCGACACATGGTTCTCATCCGCGCTCTGGCCGTTCTCGACGCTCGGCTGGCCGGACGACACTCCCGATTTAAGACACTACTTCCCGACAGATACTCTCGTTACCGGTTACGACATAATATTTTTCTGGGTTGCGAGAATGATATTCTCCTCATGCGAGCAGATGGGCAAGGCTCCGTTCAACACGGTTCTCATTCACGGACTCGTAAGAGACGCGCAGGGCAGAAAGATGTCGAAGTCTTTGGGCAACGGTATCGACCCGCTTGAAATTATAGACAAATACGGCGCGGACGCGCTCAGATTTACCCTTGCTACGGGCAACAGCCCCGGAAACGATATGCGTTTCTCGGACGAAAAGGTTGAGGCGAGCCGTAATTTTGCAAATAAATTATGGAACGCGGCAAGATTCGTTCTTATGAATTTAGGAGAGGATGAGCCGGCTCCGCACATTCCCGAGAATCTTGCGTTGGAGGATAAGTGGATTCTCTCGAAGTTCAACACTCTTGTAAGGGACGTTACCGACAATCTCGATAAATTCGAGCTCGGACTTGCGGTTCAGAAGCTTTACGATTTTATCTGGGATATCCTCTGCGACTGGTATATCGAGCTTTGCAAGATAAGACTTAATTCCGACGACGAAGAAGCAAAGTCGGCCGCGAAAGCCGTACTCGTTTACGTTATGTCGAATACTCTTAAGCTTCTGCATCCGTTTATGCCGTTCATAACCGAGGAGATTTGGCAGACTCTGCCCCACGACGGCGACACGATTATGCTCTCACCCTGGTGCAAATATGACGAAAAACTTGCGTTTAAGAGCGAGGAGGAGCAGATGGAGTCTATTATGACCGCTATCAAAGCCGTCAGAAACCGCCGTGCGGAGATGAACGTCGCTCCGTCGAAGAAGGCCGAGGTGTTTATCGAGACTGCTAAGCCCGAAATTTTCGAGGCAGGCACCACATTCTTCAAACGTCTTGCATCAGCGTCCGACGTTAAGATAGCAGACAGCTTCGATATTGACAAAACGGTAAGCATTGTTACCGCCGACGCGACGATAAAGCTTCCTCTTGCCGAGCTTGTCGACTTCGAGGCGGAGAGAGCGAGACTTAACAAGGAGCTTGCCGCCGCCGAAAAAGACCTTGCTTTTACGAATAATAAGCTTAACAATCAGGGCTTTATGTCCAAAGCTCCCGAAAAGGTTATTAACGAGATAAAGGAAAAAGCGGCTAAGTACAACGAAAAAATCGCTTTGTTAAAAGAAAGCATCGCCAAATTAGGCTGAAAACGATTATTTGATGGCTGTAAATAAATTTTACAGCCTTCATTTTTAAGGTGAGCAAAATGACGGAAAGTGAAAAATATTATCATTCGCTGTTGAAATTCGGGATAAAGCCGGGTCTTGAACGCGTAGGAATTCTTTTAAACGAACTCGGAAATCCGCAGGACAGTCTTGAATTCGTCCATGTTGCCGGAACCAACGGAAAAGGCTCTGTGTGTATGCTCGTCTCGTCCGTATTAAGCTCGTCGGGATATAAAACGGGACTCTACACGTCGCCGTTCGTTATCGACTTCAGAGAAAGAATCAGAGTAAACGGGGAGATGATACCGCCCGACAGGCTTGACGCGGTTACGAATAGAGTAAAATCCGCCGTCGAAAAGCTCGGAAAGGACGGCATTGTGATTACGGAGTTCGAAGCCGTGACAGCCGCCGCGTTTCTTTACTTTGAAGAAGAAAAATGCGATATCGTCGTTCTCGAAACGGGACTGGGCGGACGTTTTGACGCCACGAACGTTATAAAAAATCCCGTCTGTTCTCTCATAACCTCGATTTCGCTCGACCATACGAAAATTCTCGGCGATACAACGGAGAAAATTGCGTTCGAAAAGAGCGGAATTATAAAAAAAGAACGCCCCGCCGTAACCTCCGTTATGCAGGAGACGGGCGTAAAGCGCGTTATATCCGAACAGTGCAGAATTAAAAATTCGTCTCTCTTTTTATCAGACCCGTCCGAATTTAAAATAATTTCTGAGGATATAACGGGAACTGCGGTCGAATTTAAAAATATAAAATTCAAAATTCCGTTCTGCGGACGTCATCAGCTTGACAACGCGGGGATAAGCTTAAAATGTATCGAAATTTTAAGGCAGAACGGATATAAAATAAGCGATACAAATATAATTAACGGAATCGAAAAATCGAAAAATCCCGCGCGTTGCGAGATTGTTTCGCCCTCGCCTCTCGTAATTCTCGACGGGTGTCACAACGATTCGTCGACAAAGGCGTTTGCCGAATGTCTTAAAAAATATCTGCCCGGCAAAAAAATTCACGCCCTTATGGGCATGATGGCGGATAAGGACTGTGAAAAGGCGATAAAAAATCTTGCCGGATGTTTTGACTCTCTCATATGCGTTACGCCGTCGAATCCGAGAGCCATGACGGGCGATGAGCTTTGCAAAATCGCGCGTAAGTATATAAAAAACGCCGTTTCCTTCGATAAAGAAACGG
Organism: uncultured Oscillospiraceae bacterium; assembly: GCA_900543395.1. Lineage (GTDB taxonomy): Bacteria > Bacillota > Clostridia > Oscillospirales > Acutalibacteraceae > CALACW01. The sequence goes on from UQQT01000037.1 coordinate 8,378, forward strand.
ACGGTGTCGACGAATTGAAAAACAGGATAAACAAAGGCGAAATCGGCGTCGTATGCGGGTCGCTGTACCTTGCCGGAGACGTAAGGGAATATTTATATAAGATTTTTTGTTGAAAAAAGGAAGAATATCATATATAATAGTGATACAAACACGAAAGGACGGATTTAATAATGTTTTGTCCCAAATGCAATGCAATATTACCTAACGATTCAAAATTCTGTTCAATCTGCGGAGCGCAGTTAAATTCCCCGGCACAGTCCGATAACAGCCGTACGGATTTCGGTGTAAATGATAATCAGATGAACGGCTCTGCCGATTCCTCATATCGGAATCAGAATACCGGCGCGCCGTATACGGAAAATCAGACTCCGTATAACAACGGCGGATACACATCCAATCAGAACCCATATAACAACGGCGGATACAATCAGAATCAGTACGGCAATCAGTATAATAATCAGTATTCGAACCCGTACAGTCAGAATCAGTACGGTCAGTATCAAAATCCCAATCCCAACATGTACCCGCAGTATAACCGGAATGTCAATGAGGATAGGAGAAGCGTAGGATTTTGTATCTTATCGTTCTTTATCCCCGTTTTGGGATTAGTCTTTTATCTCGTATGGAAAGATCAGCTTCCCAATAAGGCGAAAGGCTGCGGAATTGCGGCTATAATCGGCGCGGTATGCGGGGTTATCGGCGGAGTAATAAGAGGAATTCTTATGGCTGTGTTCGGATTTTCCGACTTCTACTATGACGATTTCAGCGATTATTTGAATCTTTTTGTGAATTTCCTTGCTTCAAGGCTTTGATTCTTCATCAATATAGGACAGAACGGAGTGTATTTTGTCGTACGCTTCGTTTTTGTTTTCGCACAGACGGTAGGCGATGATAATATTCTGCTCTCTTTTGGACAGCTTAGACAGAAAACTGTTCTGCGTCAGATTTTTGTAATACTCGTCCGCCGATTCCGACTGACACAACGGCTTGCCGAATCTGTTGAGTCCGAAGAACAGCTGATCCATCGTGATGTTGTACACTTTCGCGATTCTTTCAAGTTCCCTTGTCTGAGGTACGACCGCGCCGTTCTCAAATGTAAAATAATCCTCTTCCCCTATCTTCAGTGCGAACGCAAGCTGATCGATGTCAAGCGCGTTATATTCACGCAGAAGTTTAATATTTTCGTTTAACATTGCTTTTCTTGAATAAGCCTCCCGAAAAAGATAAAACCCCCGCCGTGCGTAACGGCGGGGATTCATTCGGCCTATTATCCTTCTATTCCCAGAAGCCAATTTACCGAAACGCCGAGCACGTCGGAAATCGCTATGAGTTCGAAGTCAAGGACACTTCTCAGCTGACCTTCTAATTTCGAAAGGGCAGACGCATTCAGATCAATACCTCTGATCTGAAGCTGAGTAAGCAAGTCCTTTTGCTTCATTCCTATTGCTTTTCTTCGCTGCTCGATCCTTGCTCCGACGATATTTCTGTCGCCGAGAGCCTGTTTTCTGACACGCATGAGGTCACACCTCCACTAAGTAAATAAAAACCGAGAATCGTGAAAATATTCGATAACCCGGTGCTTGCAGACATACGGTGCTGCCTGACATAAGAGAGTCTCCGAAATTATAAAAAGACCGGTGAACATGCAAAGCCGGTGCCGTCCGAAAACGGCATCTTATCATAACGATATTATTTTAGCACATATTTATCTAATTATATAAACAAAATAGAATTAAAATGTTGAAAAAGTGCAGAAAATTGGATTTTTTTTAGAAATTTTTATATATAATTCAAACAATGAATAAAATAAATCCGTTTCACGTCATTGATAATTGTTTTAGATAATATTAATTTTTATTTGATTATGTTTTAATCCTATGATACAATAATAAAAGAACAGTACACTTAATGTCAATGGTAATTTTTTTACAATTTAATCGGGGTGTTAAAAAATGATAAAAGATAAGTACGAACTTATGACTGATTTTTACCAGTTTGCCATGGCGAACGGCTTTGTCGACAACGGTATGGATTCGACCGAGGTTTGGTTCGATATGTTTTTCAGACCGAGTGAAAAAATCGGCGGGTTCTGCGTTATGGCGGGACTTAAAGAGCTGTGCGAATATCTTGATAATCTTAAATTCGATGACGGCGATATCGAGTTTTTAAAAAGCAAGGGTATTTCCGATTCGCTCGCCGGGTATTTGAGAAATTTTAAATTCGAGTGCGACGTATGGGCTGTTCCCGAGGGAACGCCGATATTCCCCGGCGAACCCGTCGTAAAGGTTCACGGACCCGTTATTCAGGCGAGTTTTATTGAGTCTATGATCTTATTGAGCATTAACCATCAGACGCTTATTGCAACCAAGGCAAACAGAGTCGTACGTGCCGCTCACGGCAGGGGAGTCGTCGAGTCGGGCATGAGGCGCGCACACGGCGCGGACGCGGCGGTAAACGGAGCGAGAGCTTCTTATATCGGAGGCTGTTCGGCTACGACCAACGCGCTCGCCGCTCAAAAGTACGATATACCGCTCTATGAGGGAATGAGCCATATGTGGGTTCAGATGTTCGACTCCGAGTACGAGGCATTCTGCGCGTACGCAAAGGAGAATCCCGAGAGATGCGTTCTGCTCGTCGATACTTACGATACGATAAATTCGGGTATTCCCAACGCGATAAAGACGTTCAACGACGTTCTGCTCCCCATGGGCATCCGTCCCAAGGGCATCAGAATCGACAGCGGAGATCTTGCATATCTTTCCAAGAAAATAAGAAGAATGCTCAACGACGCGGGATTCCCCGACTGTAATATTTACGCGTCGAATTCGCTTGACGAGCATATCATAACCGAGATGCTTCAGCACGGAGCTAAAATAGATGAATTCTTAGTAGGCGAGAGAATGATAACCTCCGCCGATTCCCCCGTATTTACGGGCGTTTACAAGCTGTGCGCGATAAAGAAGAACGGCGAGATCATACCTAAGATAAAAATAAGCGAAAACGTTGCGAAAATTACGACTCCTTACCCGAAAAAGCTGTGGAGACTTTTCGACATGGAGACGGGCAAGGCTATTGCAGACCTTTTGACGCTCGAGGACGAGGATGTTTCAAAATTAAGCGAATATGAGCTTTTCGACCCCGATTACAGGTGGAAGAAAAAGACCGTTTCGAATTTCGTCGCAAGACAGCTTCTCGTTCCCGTCTATGAAAAGGGTAAGCTTGTTTACAAATTTCCGTCGCTTGCAGACACCCGCGCTTACTGCGCACAGCAGGTCGACACGCTTTGGGAGGAAGTTTTGAGATTCGAATATCCGCACAACTATTATGTCGATCTGTCCGAAAAGCTTTGGAACGAAAAACAGAGACTTATCGCCTCGTGCCGTGAACAAAATAACTAAATATCCGGCTTATATTGACTAAACGCGAATATAATGATAAAATAAAGTGTTATAAAATGTCAGGAAAACAAGAACGGAGGAGACATTATGTCCGTAGTTTCGATAGAAACCGCCGCTATTTCAAAGAGCAGGCTTAAAAAAGGCTTCAACGGCGACAGCATAAATCTTAACCGCAGAATTTCGTCGATTGACGAGATGAATTCGGGATACAGAGCCGCAGGTACGGTTAATCCGCCGTGCGTCTGCGCCGTCGTTTCGTCGGTTATCAGAGGCGTTTCGGCGGGAGCTGTCACGGCTTTCGACGATTATTCACACAGAATTTACACCCACAGAACCAACGCTTACAAGGCGTTTAAAAAATACACCGACGATATGACCGCGGTTTCCGCAGAGTGCGGGGACAAGAATCTGTCGATAGCCGAAATATGCATTTTTTCGGACAGAATACTTGTCTCGTCCGTCGGAAAAGCAAGGGTGTATTTTTGCAGCGCGGGTAAGGCAGAGCTTCTCTCGAACAACGGAGAGTTTATGTTTTCGGATCTTACCGACCGCGGAGCCGACGGCGGTTACATAGTCGCGTTCGGTGCGGACTGCGCCGATTACGCGGATGAAAAGCTTGTCGAAAACGCGACGTTCGGCGGTAAGGATATAAAGGCTGTCGGAAAGTCGGCGTTTATCGCTCTGGGCAAAAGGGCTCCGGAGGCGGACATCACGGGCGTATTCTTTAAAATCATAACGGCAGATGACGCGGATGAAGCGGAAAACGCCGTTCCCGTCGTATTAAAAGACGAAAATGACTGTGAAGAAGCGGAACCCTCAGACGAATCCGCTATTATTGATTCGCAGGAAAAACAGACGGTCGGCGAGGACGATAGATCTGATGAAAACGAGCCGAAAATTCCCGTTCTCTCCTCCGAAGAAGAGTTTGACAACACCGAGGAAAAGAAAAAGTCTTCGGGAAATAAGTTTAAAACTCTTATACCGTTTATAATATTACTGATTCTCGTTGCTGGTGTGTGCGTTTATTTTGCTGTGACAAAGGGCAAGGACGCCGACACGACGCTTCCCGACGTTTCGAACGCTCCCGCTGCTGTTACCGCCGAGGACGAAAGCGTTTCCCGCAGCGATTCGGTCACTGCGAAAGCCGAAACTACGGTCAAATCGGAAACTACGACGAAGAACGAGACCACGACAAAGAGAGCGAGCGAAAATACGACGCGCAGAACGCAGAGCGAGAGAACGACCGAAAGACGTACCTCGCCCGCTTCGACGACTGCCAAGCCCGCCGAGACTACCGAGGCTCCGACGACTGCAAAGCCCGCCGAGACCACCGAAGCTCCGACAACGTCCGCTCCGACTACCGAGGCTCCGACCGCTCCGTCTACGAGAGTTACCGATCAGGGCAACGAAAAGCCCGATGTATAAGGATTTAATCGAAATAATATAATATACTGAATTTAATATATATATGTATATAAATATAAGGGTGATAAATTTATGAAAAACTGTTCTGTAATCCTTGCCGCGGGGCAGGGAACGAGAATGAAAACATCAAAGCCCAAGGCAATGACGCGCGTGCTTTTTAAACCCATGCTCGACTGGGTCATAGGCGCGGCGCAGAACGCCAACATTAAAGATATATGCGTAGTAACGGGTCACGCCGCCGAGGAAATCGAAAATCATCTGCCCGACGACATTATGACCGTCCGCCAGAAGGAGAGAAAGGGTACGGGTCATGCGGTCATGCAGGCTGTGGATTTCATAAAGGCTCATTCGGGCGGAAACGTTCTCATCTTAAACGGCGACGCGCCGTTCATGGATTCGGACACCATAGCCATGGCTCTCGGCTATCACTGCGAGAACAACGCTTCTGCTACGGTTATCTCGGCTCACGTCGACAATCCTTACGGCTACGGCAGAATCGTCCGCGACAGAAGCGGAGCGATAAAATCCATTGTCGAACAGGCGAGTGCGGACGAGAAAACACAGCTTATCAACGAGGTAAACTCGGGCGCGTACTGGTTCAACGCCGATATACTTCTTGACACTCTCAATAAAATAACGCCCGATAATTCAAAGGGCGAGTATTATCTTACCGACGCTATTGACATTATATTAAAATCGGGTAAAAAAGCGTGCGCTTTTGCCGCGGAGAACCCAAACGCCGTACTCGGAGCGAATACGAGAGTGCAGTTAAATCAGTTAAACGAAATTGCAAGAAAAAGCATTCTCGAAAAACTTATGCTTGACGGCGTGGATATCCCGTGCTCCGACGGCATTATTATAGGTCCGGACGTTGAGATCGACAGGGACACCGAAATTCTGCCCAATACGATAATCAGAGGAAACGTAAAAATCGGCTCAGACTGCGTTATAGGTCCGAATTCATTTGTAGAAAACGCGGTTATCGGCTCCGGCGTTACGTTTAACAATTCGCAGATAAGAGACGCCGAAATAAAAGACGGCGCGACGATAGGACCGTTTGTTCAGATCAGACCGAATTCGTCGATCGGCGAGGGCGCGCATCTCGGCAACTTCGTCGAGGTCAAGAATTCGGCAGTCGGAAGCAATACCCACGTTTCGCACCTTACCTATGTAGGCGATTCCGACGTCGGCAGCGGCGTAAACTTCGGCTGCGGAGTCGTTACCGTAAACTTTAACGGCAAGGACAAGAACCGCTGTACGATTAAGGACGGCGCGTTCATAGGCTGTAACACGAATCTTGTCGCTCCCGTAACGGTCGGCGAGTACGCGTACACTGCCGCCGGTTCGACGATTACCGACGACGTTCCCGATAAATCGCTCGGAATAGGCAGAGCAAAGCAGGTCAACAAGGACGGATGGGTCGCGAAAAAACAGCCGTACAGAAAAAAAGTTTAAAAGGATAATTATTTAAATGGCTTTTTTTAAGAAAAAGAAAGAAGAGAGCTTTTTCGCCCCCGTTTTCGGCAAGGTTGAATATATAATAGCCGGACTCGGAAACCCGGGGAAACAGTATGAGCTTTCCCGTCACAACGCGGGCTTTCTTTGTATTGACATTCTCTCGAACAGATACTCTTTCAGAACCGACAGAATTAAGTTTAACGCGCTGTGCGCCGACGTTATGATAAGCTCGAAACGCTGTCTTGTTATGAGACCGCAGACATATATGAATTTAAGCGGAGACGCAGTTAAAGCCGCCGCGGATTTTTATAAGATACCGAGCGATCACATTATTATAATTTACGACGATATCGATTTGCCCATAGGTGCGCTTCGCATAAGGCGCAAGGGCTCGGCGGGCGGTCATAACGGGATAAAAAGCATTATCGCGCAGCTCGGCACAGACGAATTCCCGAGGCTCAAAATCGGAGTCGGCGCAAAGCCCGATCCCGATTACGATTTAAAGGATTATGTGCTCGGTACGTTCTCGAAAGCCGATCAGGAGATTTTGAAAACAACCATGGCGAAAGCGTGTGACGGAGTCGAAATTATAGTTTCGGGCGACGTGGACAAAGCCATGGCAACGTGCCAGATAACAAAAAAACAATAATTTGTCGGGACAAATTATTGTTTATATGTTTTTTCATCGGAAATTCCGTTTCTTCGGGATTTCCGACATTGCAGTTTAAGGAGTTTATATGTCGTCATTTTCCGATTTATTAAAATCAAACAGCGAGTATAAAGAAATTCTTTCGTGCGTTAAAAAAGGACGGGTGCCGATGGGGGTTCTCGGGGTCAGTCAGACTCCGAAAGCACATATTGTTCACTCCCTGTGTACCGATACGGGGAGAAAAGCCCTGATTATTACAGCCGACGAGGCTTCCGCGGTCAAGTTCGGCGGGGATATGGAGACAATGGGTTCAAAGTGCCTTATGTACCCCGCGAGAGATTTTAACTACCGTCCGACCGACAGCCAGTCGAGGGAGTACGAACGCAGAAGGCTCGGAGTTCTCGAAAATATAATAAACGGCGAGTATGATGCGGTTGTATGCTCCGTCGAGGCGGCTATGCAGCTGACTGTTCCGCGTAATGTGCTCAAAAGAAAATCGGCGAGCATAACCCTCGACAGCGAGATTTCGCCCGAAAGAGTCGTTGACGCTCTGATTTCGGCGGGTTACGTACGCGCCGATATGGTCGAGGGCAAGGGACAGTTCGCACGCAGGGGCGCGATTATCGACATGTTCCCGCCCGACTGCGATTATCCCGTGAGAATCGAATTTTGGGGAGACAGCGTTGACTCCATGGCGTATTTTGACCCGATAAATCAGCGTCGCAGAGAAAACGCCGATAGAATAAAAATTACCCCTGCGACGGAGGTTATATTCGATTCCGACGAAATTCTGAGCGAAAAAATCAAAAAACTCGCTTCGTCTCTGAGAGGTAAAAACATAACAAAAGTAAGAGAGAGCCTGCTTGCGGACGCGGATAAGCTCGATTCTGAAGTCAGAATCGGCTGTACGGACAGGTATCTTCCCTTAGTATACGAAAACCCCGAAAATATTTTTGACTACTGCGAAAACGATATGCTTTTTATCAGCGAGACCTCCAACGTAAAGGAGAGAAGTCTCAATATTCAGAAGCTTTCGAACGAGGACATAAAAATGATGTTCGAGGACGGCGTGCTTTGCAGGGGACTTGATAAGTTCTTCATTAGTTCTAATGATGTCATTTCAATGTATGAAAAACGCGGGGCTGTCTATCTTGACAATTTCGCGCGCGGAAGCTTTGACACGCCCGTAAAAGAGCTTGTTAATATGAACGTCAGACAGTCATCTTCGTGGGAGGGGTCATTGAAAATCCTGCTTGACGACATCCGTCCCGACATTCAGAGAGGGTACAGAATTATTATCCTTGCGGGCACACAAAAAGCGTCGCATTCGCTTTCCGAAGATCTCTCCGACGAGGGTATAGACTGCATAAGCTATCCCGAACTGCCGACGTCGTTTCTTCAAAAGAGCGTAAATATCATTCCCGGTGCGCTAAGCTACGGCATGGATTATCCGGGGGACAAAATAAAAATTATAACCCAGAGCAGATATAAAGCCGGCGCGGGCGCGAAGAAGTATTCGTCCAAAAAGAAGCAGAAAAACGCGAACGCTCTTCATTCGATAGAGGAGCTTCACAAGGGCGATTACGTCGTTCACAGCGTTCACGGTATCGGAGTATTCGACGGCATTGTAAATATGGACGTCGGAGGCGTTTCAAAGGATTACATCAAAATTAAATATATGGGCGCGGATGTTCTGTACGTTCCGGTAACTCAGCTCGACCTCGTTTCGAAATATATAGGTCCGCATGAGGAAAACGGCAAGCCCATGAAGCTTAACAGACTCGGTACAAAGGACTGGGAAAAGACGAAAACGAGAGTCCGCGCCGCCGTCAAGGATATGGCGAAAGAGCTTTTACAGCTTTACGCAAAGCGCAGAAATACAAAGGGTCACGAATTCTCTCCCGATATAGATATGCAGAGCGACTTTGAACGCCGTTTCGAATTCGACGAGACGGACGACCAGTTGAGATGTATAAGCGAGATAAAGTCGGATATGGAGAAGCCTTACCCCATGGACAGACTTCTGTGCGGAGACGTCGGCTTCGGAAAAACCGAGGTTGCGCTCAGAGCCGCGTTCAAGTGCGCCGCCGACGGTATGCAGTGCGCGATTCTCGTTCCGACGACGATACTCGCGTTTCAGCATTATTCGACGCTGTTAAGACGATTCGAGGGCTTCCCGATAAACATAGACATGCTCTCTCGTTTCAGAACACCCAAGGAGACCGCGAATACCATCAAACGCGTTAAACGAGGAGAAATCGATATTCTCGTCGGTACGCACCGCCTTATATCAAAGGATGTTGAATTTAAAAATTTAGGACTCGTTATAATCGACGAGGAACAGCGTTTCGGAGTAGCGCAGAAGGAGAAGCTCAAAACGGCTTTTCCGGGCGTTGATGTTCTCACGCTGTCGGCAACTCCCATACCGAGAACTCTTAATATGGCGATGACCGGAATACGCGATATGTCGGTAATTGAGGAGGCTCCGCTCGACCGTTCGCCCGTGCAGACATATGTACTCGAACACGACATGGGCATACTCTCCGAGGCTATTCAGAAGGAGATACGCCGGGGCGGACAGGTGTATTATCTACACAACAGGGTTGAGGATATCGAGGAGACTGCCGCCCAAATACACAAATACGTTCCCGATGCGAGAATAGGTATCGCGCACGGCAAAATGCCGGAAAATCGGCTGTCCGAAATATGGAGACAGCTTCTCGAGGGCGAGATAGACGTTCTCGTATGCACGACGATTATAGAGACGGGCGTGGACGTACCCAACTGCAATACATTGATAATCGACAACGCCGACAGAATGGGACTTTCCCAGCTTCATCAGATACGCGGACGAGTCGGAAGATCGTCGAGAAGAGCGTTCGCGTACCTTACGTTCGTAAAGGGTAAACAGCTTACGGAGATAGCCTCGAGACGTCTTGAGGCAATAAGAGAATTTACGGAGTTCGGTTCCGGCTTTAAAATCGCAATGAAGGATCTCGAAATAAGGGGCGCGGGAAGTATTCTCGGCGCGCAGCAGCACGGTCATCTCGAAGCGGTCGGTTACGATATGTATTTACAGATTCTCTCCGAAGCCGTCGAGGGCGAGCAGAACAACACCGAACCCGTTGAGAAAAAGGAGTGTCTTATCGATGTTCGTATCGACGCGCATATACCGGAGAAATATATAAGCTCCGTTCCGCAGAGACTTTCCGCATACAGACGCATAGCCGAAATCCGCGACGACGAGACGGCTTCGGATGTTTTAGACGAATTTATAGACCGTTACGGCGAACCGCCCGAGTGCGTCAGGGGACTTGTCAGAATCGCGCTTATAAGAAACCGCGCGGTCAAAAACGGATTCTACGAGATAAAACAGAACGGAGACAATCTCCTGCTTTATACGGACAGTATAAATATGGATATCGTCAAAAAGCTCGCGACCGCCATGAAAGGCAGAGTTCTCGTTTCCGCCGCGAATAAGCCGTATATCAGCGTAAAGGTGCCCGTAGGTCAGAATTCCGCCGTTGTATTGTCGGAAATATTCAAAATTTTGGAGTGAAATTTAGAATAAACTTACTTTGACAAAACGAGATAACTGTGTTATTATAAATTTGAATAATAGTATTTTTATTTTCACGGCGAAAGGTGCGTTGTACGCTATGAAAAAAACATCAAGGAAAATTATTTCTGTCATACTCTGTGTTATTCTCTGCGTTTCGTCCGTAATCCCCGCGCTTGCGGCGGGCGGACTGAGCATTGCGGATATTATAAAGGGTGCGATATCCTCCGAGGTCGGAGGCAGTACCGGCTCCGATGCGAGCATTTCCGATATGATAAGCGGATTGATTACCGGAGGCGGTCTCGGCGATATCAATATTGCCGAGCTTCTCGCGAAAAAGCTTGAGGGCGAAATCAATAAGGAATCTCCCGCAAAGCAGCTTATTGATAAGATTATAAGCAATATAAAGAACGGAGTTCCCGACGACGGAAGCGACGACCCGTCTGTTGAGGTCGACAAAGAGGCTCTTAATTACGCGGTGCAGCTTTTTAATCTTACAGTAAACCGCATTAAGCAGGAGAAGCCCTATGTCGTAAAGAGCGAAAATTCCGGACTGAGCCAGTCCGCGCAGAAGGATATCGAAGCACAGTGGATGCCGGTTTTAAGCGCGATAGCTTCGTCCGTAGTTAAGGATACGAGTCTTATCCCCGCAGTTATCGGTTCTATGAGCGACAGCACCGCCGTTTCGACGAGACTTCCCAACGGTGTAAGCCACGACGCGGACATGCCGTTGAGCGGTACGCCGTACGTTTCGACGATAAAGCCCGAGCAGGTCAAGAATTTCTCCATGACGATACATAAGAGCGGAGCGTATTCGATCCGTCTCGACCTGCCGACGGTATACGGTTCCCCCGTAGGCACGGGCTATGACGCGCTGTACGATGTTACGGACAATTCCACGTTCAAGATAAATCTTATCAAGGGTCTTTCCATGGAAACGCCCGTATACATTAAATATATCAACAGCTACGCCGAGGTCAACGTAAATAAGAAAGGCAATATTTCAGGTTACAGAGTTCATATTGAGTGTACCGCGTCTCTTGAGGATGAAAACGGAAACAACCCGATAGGACTCAAGCCCGAAATTACGAGCGCATTCGATTTTGAAGAAAAAGGTCTTATCTACGTTATGGAGGAGACATACACGGGCTTTAACTGGGAACCGCGTAAGATAGGCGACGTTAACAACGATAACAAGGTTTCCGCCGCCGACGCGAGACTCGTTTTAAGAGCCGCCGCGAAGATTGACGTGCTCAACGAGAACGACGCGAATTTCGCAGACGTCGACAGGGATGGAAGCGTAACCACAGCCGACGCAAGAAGAATTCTCCGTGCGTCCGCAATGATGGATACACTGCCGACGACTTCCGACGTTATGACGATAGATACGACGCTGAAAGAGAAGAATCAGACTGCGGTCGATAATCTTATACTCATAATTCTGGCGGCAGAGGCGGAGAAAAAGAATAATCAGCCGAGCGAACCCGTATCGGGCGAGACGACTACCGCTAAGGTCAATCCCGGTTCAAAGGACGAGACGACCACTAAAAAGAATTATGCCGACGATATAAACAACGGAGCCCAGTTTATTAAAGATATTTTCAGCGGACTGTTTCAAAAGAAATAACACACTGCAATAATATTTTCTGTAATAAATATCCCGCGGTTTTTCCGCCGCGGGATATTTTATATATTAATTATTTTGGAAATTTTTTATAAGTTTGGTGAGGTTATATGGGTAAAGCCGGAGAAAAGTTGAAAGACATTCTCGGCATTGAGGGCGGATATGACGATACGATAAAACCGGCTCTGAATTATACGTCCGCAAGTATCATGCTCGGGGGAGCGGGATATCCGATAAGTCAGTTTCATTCGCAGTATCTGTTTTGGGTCGAGAAGCTGTCGCAGTCGAATATCGGTAAAATTTCGTTGATAAACGGACTTTGGGACGCGTTTAACGACCCCGTAATGGGAATCATATCCGACAGAACGCGGTCAAAACGGGGCAGACACCGTCCGTATCTGCTTGCCGCTGCGCTCCCTTTTTCGATGGGTTACTTTATGCGGTGGTTCTCGTTCGGAATTTCTGGTTCGTTTGCGGAGAATTCTACTGCGGTATTTCTGTGGTATCTGCTTGCGGCAGTCGTTTATTCGACTTCTTACACGATAGCGAGCATACCGTACACGTCAATGCTTCCGAGCGTTGCTCCGACATATTTTTTAAGAACGCAGTACAAAACGGTCGAGTATATAATGAACTCGGTCGGTCAGGTTTCTTCATACTTATTTACGTCGCTTGTTTTAAGTAATTTCAACATAAAAACGATGCTGTCGGCTCTGCCCGACCCGTCGCCCGCGGACAGAAACAAGTATATGCTTGTCGGAATCGTATTGGCGGTGTGGTTCTTCTGGCCTCTGATTCATTGTTACAGGCATACGAGCGAGCCGTCGTCATTGGGCGCGTATAACGAGCCGTTCAGTATGAGATATCTTATGAACGAATATAAGCTTGTTTTCTCGAACAGGTCGTTCAGACAGTATTTTGCGATTTCTCTGTTCTATACCTTAAGCCGTCAGTTCTATCTCAACTCGAACGCGTATTTTATGAGAAGCGTTGCGGGTAAATATGAAATTTTCATAGCCATGAACATGGTTTCGGGTGTTGCGGAGGCTCTCGGCACCCCCGTAAACTACATGCTTGTTAAAAATAAGGGCAAGACGTTCTGCGGAAAGCTCTTAGGTCCTTTGATGATAGTCGGACTGCTTCTTAACAGAACGATAGATCAGAACACGTCGAACACGGCAGCCACGGTAATACTTGCGATATCATCCGTGCTTTACAACTTCGGATTCTCGGGTCCCGGATTCGTCGGAGACAACATTCAGCCCGACGTTATCGACGCGGACGAACTCGTCACCGGCAGACGGCGCGAGGGCGTTGTCGGTACGTTTAAGTCGCTGTTCAGCAAGACCGTTACGAGTTTTGCAAGCTACTTTATAGGCAAGAGTCTTGATATATTCGGATATCATTCGGATATGCCGTCTCCCGCCGATCAGACTGCAAAGTCGCTGTTCGGATTAAGACTCAACGCCATTTATATGCCCGTTGTCTGTGCGGGAATATCCCTTTTCTCAATATTCAGATACGCCATGACGAAAAAGGATCACGAACTCATAAGGCGAATCGCCGCCGAACGGAAAGAAAAAGGCTTCGTCGAAAATATTACCGACGAAGAAAAAATCCGCATAGAAAAAATTACGGGTATGAAGTGGGACAGCATGTGGATAGGCATGCGCGGGGAAATCGGCGCGAAAGTTTAATCAGACTGTCGATAAAGTACCTGAACCACGCCGAAAAAAAATAATTATATATTGTTTTTTAATTTAAAAAGTTTTTTATCGATAATTTGCAAATATATTTTTATTCTTATTAAAATGCCTCGAAACCTGATGATTTCGGGACATTTGCGTTTTTCGTTTTTTTCTCGCTGCGGTACTTTTGTACAGCGACGCTCGAAAGAAAACGAAATTCAG
>UQQT01000038.1 GCA_900543395.1 uncultured Oscillospiraceae bacterium
TATATTTAAGTAAATTAATGATAAACCGGTATTAAAATATGTTCTGAATATTTTGTTGTTTTTTGCAATTTCTTTTGCACTTTTGTTAGGAATCCCGATTGATTTGGCAGACTTATGCTCTGCTTTTTTCGTAACCTCTATTTGTTGTATCCCAACCTTTATTATAAAGCCTTATAAAAATCCTCCCGAATTGCTTACAACCGGGAGGATTTGTTCATTTATTCGTCGATTAATTCGCCTTTTCGGACGTTGTTTCCGTCTTGGGAATACTTATCGGATCAACCTTACAGATAAACATAAGACTCGTCTCCATATAGTCGGGAGCAGAAGTATAAATTCTGTTCTTCTGACCGAGCTGAACCCACTTTGCAGTTCTTGCGATAAGCTCATCGTCGGAGGACGCGAGCGTTATACTGTCGCTCGAACTCGACTGTGCGAGAGTGTTCAGAGCGTTCGTAAGGTCGGTCATGGTCGAGGTCGACATTAGCTTCGTTAAAACGTCGATAAGCTCCTCGTTATCGTCTAAGAACTTAGAAAGCTTTTCGAGCTCCTTCATAGTCTGCGGCAGATTCTCAAGAGCCTTTGCCACCTCGGGATCATCGAGAGCCTTCTGTAATTTCTCAAGTATCGGGGAAACCTCCTCCATACCCTCGGAAATGCTCGAAAGCGACGAAAGAAGATTCTTCAAAAGAGGTACATTGGAAACCGTCGAAATAACGCTCTCAATATCGCTCGACTGCACGGTATTGAGGAATTTTTTAAGCGCCTCGATATCGTCTGCCGTCAGCGTTTTACCCATTACGTCGAACAGCGCTTTGTTTTCGCTGTAAAGCTTCGACGCGCTCTTGATAGTATCGGTAAGCTCCGAAAATGCATTTTGGTTTTCGAGGAACTTCTGAATAACGTTGTTGGGGTCAACCTGCGCAACGGTAGTTTTAAGTGCATTTATTTTATTTAATACTTCCTTAACGTCATCAAGCGACTGGGGAAGATTAACATCAAGATCCATAGCGCATACGGGAAGAGTTACAAGATACATGTCTCCGCTCTCGAAATTCGTAACGTCGGCAGTGAGCGTAAACGTATCGGGAAAAACAAGATCCTTAAACTGCTCGTTGTTCGTGTCTATACCGAGACTCTGATTAAGTCCCGGAGCACCGACGAATCCGACCATCTCGTTGCTTCCCGTTCCGAGAGACATTCCCGTCGACACCTTTATATTCGAATATACGCTGTAGTCGAGAATCATTCCGCCGGCAACGACAACGGGGTTATAAATCGTGATTTTCTTTCCGTTGATTTCTACCTCTTCGCTTATATTGTTAGTAAGCTTTATCTCCATTTTGAATTTACCGGATTTGCCGGCAAGGTCGCCCGGGGAAACCTCCGTCTCGTTGAGATAATACTTAATGCTTGCGGTAACGGGCATCTGCTTATCAGACGTGCCGTTATAGTAAAGGTCGGTCGAGGAAATGTTCCAGTACATTTTACCGTCCTCGGAGACGGGGGTGTTGTGACCCTTGGCGTCCTTAACATTTTTCAGATCGGTCGAATCGAGAACCTTTACACCCGAAAGCTCCGTATGAAGATGGTCCGTTACCGTAATGTATCTCGGCGAACCGTCGGGATTAAGGTTAGCGTATACGGTTTCGGATTTTTTTACCTTATCGGTCGTCTGGGTATAAACGGGGTTAGTATATTCCGTAGTGGGCTCGTCGTCTGTTTTTGAGGACGAACAGGAGGTGAATCCAGTCATCACAATCGCGGCTGTCGTAAATACGGAAACTATTGAAGCGAGCTTTTTCTTAATCATTTCTTTCTCTCCTTTTCCGCCTTTTTCGTTTGTTTGCCGGTTTTCCGGTTATCGTCTTTTTTATTTGATTTTTTTAAATCCCTGTTTTTGAGCCTCTCGTCATGCTTTGCTTTACGCTCGGCGCGTTTTTCGGCTCTCAACTGCTTCTGTTTTTCTTTCTGAACATAAGGATTTCTCAAAACCCTTATTTCGTCCGCGGCAAGGTCGATTGTCTCGCCCTCGGGACCTTCGACTACAAGCGGTACGCTTCCCTTGTTGCGCTTCCAGCCGGCTGTCGTCTTTTCGATGACCTTATCGGAAACGATAAGAAGCGACGGCAGGAATACTACGATTACCACAGCGCTGACGATTGAACCCCTTGCGAGAAGGGCGCATATCTGCTTTACTATATCGATATCGCTCAGACAGTAAACTCCGAAGGTCGCACAGAAGAATACAAGTGCGCTCTGGAATATCGATCTGTCCGCAGAGTCCGCGGCTTTTCTCATAGCCGTAACTCTGTCCGGAGTGTGGCTCAATTCTTCTTTATACCTCGTTGTAAGAAGTATTGCATAGTCGACCGTCGCGCCGAGCTGAACACAGCTTACGACTGTGGGGGCGATAAACGGAATCTCCGAATTCAATATCGTCGAAATCGACATATTCAGCATAATGGCAAGCTCAATTGACGCAACAAGCAGAACAGGCAGCGAGCCGGATTTTAAGCAAAACGCGATAACGGCGAATATTGCCGCTATCGAAATAATATTCGTTACGACGAAGTCGACGTTTGTAACGTCTATAAGATCCTTTGTCATAACGCCCTCGCCCGTCAGAAGCGATCCGCTGTCAAAGCTCTTGGCAATCCTTGTAATTTCATCTATCTGTGCATTTATCGGGTCGGTTGCGGATTCATAACTTGTATTAATCATTATCATCTGCTTACCGCCGGTCGCAAGTATTGACTTCACGGAGTCGGGAAGTATCGTCGACGGTATGCTCGAACCGACGATCGAATTCATTCCGAGTACGCTTGTAACGCCGTCAACCTTTTCTATTTCCTTGAGCATTTGTGTAACGTTGTCGCCGGCTATCGAGTCGTCGATTATAAGGAAGTGAGTCGTCGTCATGCCGAAATCCTCTTTAAGGGTATTGAGCGCGACTATCGAATCCATATCGTCCGGCATCGACTTCATAACATTATAATACTTGGGAACGTTGTTGTTTCCTATATAAGCGGGAATTATGAGAATGACAAATATAATCGCAAAAATCTTGCTGTGCTTCGTTGTAAATTTATTAATCGGCTTAAAGCTCGGTATAAGACTCTTATGCGTGGACGAATATATCTGTTTTTCAAACGTAAGGAGCAGGGCGGGGAGCACGACAACTACCGTTACTATACCGAGAACAACGCCCTTTGCCATAACAAGACCGATATCAAGTCCGAGCGTCAGCTTCATAAAGCACAGCGCGACGAATCCGAATACCGTTGTAAGCGAGCTGCCTGCAAGAGATACGAACGTACTCGCTATGGCGTGCGCCATGGCGTTCTTGTGATCCCTCGGCGTTTTCATACGCTCCTCCGTGTATCTGTCCATCAGGAATACGGAGTAGTCCATCGTAACGCCGAGCTGAAGAATAGCAGCAATACACTGCGTTATATATGATATCTGACCGAATATTATATTCGAGCCCATATTGTAAATAACGGCAAGACCGAGCGCGGCAAGCAAAACGAACGGCAAAGCAAAGCTCTCCATTGTAAACATCAGCGCGCACAGCGACAAAATAACCGCGGCGGCTATGTATATGGGAGCCTCCTTGTTAGCAAGCTCGCCGGATTCCTCAAATATAGCGGACATACCGCTCATAAGACACTGCTTTGATATAACGGATTTTATCTGCTTTACCGTATTCAGAGTTTCCTTTGACGCACTTGCTCCGTTATATCTTATAATCATCAGCGTGCTTTTTCCGTCCTTTGAGTAAAGCATGCTTGAAAGAACATCGGGCATTATCTCCTCGGGAATAGGTGCGTCGAGAACGCTTCCGAGCCACATGACGTCGGCAACGCCGTCGATCTGCGACACCTTTTGCTCTGTCTGATTCATGTCGTCCCACGCCATGTCCCTCATGACGACTATCGACATTGACGCGCTGTGGAACGTCTCGTCAAGCACGGTCTCTCCCTGTACGGATTCAAGATCGTCCGGCAGATACGACAGGATATCATAGTTAACATACGTTGCGAAATAGCCTATTGCGGACGGGATAACAAGCAAAAACGCGATAATCATTATCAGCTTGGGATGTCCCGCAATCCAATGGGCGAGTTTATTTATCACTGTCAATCAACTCCTTAGCTGTAAAATCTTTTAATATATATTCTATTAACGCAGATATAATAAACCCGTTTTTTAAACTAAATGTTAAATATCATTCGTCTGTTTATTAAATTTACAGATGATGTTTATTTGACATTTGTATATCATTAAAGCCCCCGTCTGTAATTTAAACAGTTCAAGGGCTTATTTTGTCATTTAGAATTTAATTCTGTCCTCAATATAGGAAACAAGCTCGCCGACGGGAAGTCTTATCTGCTCCATTGAATCGCGGTCGCGTACGGTAACGCATCCGTCGCTCTCGGAATCAAAATCGTAAGTAATGCAGAACGGCGTGCCTATCTCATCCTCACGGCGATATCTCTTGCCGATAGATCCGGTTTCGTCAAAATCCGTCATGAAGCTCTTGCTTAACATATCGTAAACCTCCAGAGCCTTCGGAGAAAGCTTCTTTGAAAGCGGAAGAACGGCGGCCTTGTAGGGAGCGATTGCAGGCGAGAGATGAAGAACGGTACGAACGTCGTTTTTCTCCTCGTCGAGAACCTCCTCGTCGTAAGCCTCGCACAAAAGCGCGAGAACCGTTCTGTCAAGACCGTAGGTAGACTCGATTATGAACGGGATATATCTCTCGTTCGTTTCCGGATCAAGGTATTCAAGCTTCTGTCCGGAATACTCCTGATGTCTCGTAAGGTCGAAATTCGTTCTGTTGTGAGTACCGTTGATTTCACCCCAGCCGAACGGAAAAAGAAACTCGATATCGCACGCGGCCTTTGCGTAGTGCGCGAGTTTTTCGTGGTCGTGATATCTTAAATGCTCCGCGGGGATTCCGAGGTCGGTATAATATTTGAATCCGTATTTCTTAAAATACTCGTAAAGCTCAGCGTCGGTACCCTCCTTGCAGAAGGTCTGGAACTCCATCTGCTCGAACTCAATCGTTCTGAACGTGAAGTTACCGGGGGTAATCTCGTTTCTGAACGCCTTGCCTATCTGACCGATGCTGAACGGAAGCTTCGCTCTCATACTGCGCTGAACGTTCTGATAGTTAACATACTCGCCCTGTGCGTTTTCGGGACGCAGATAGATAATACTCTTGGAATCGTTCGTGACGCCTCTGTACGTCTGGAACATCAGATTAAATTCACGTATATCCGTAAAATTATGCTTACCGCAGTTGGGACATGGAATGTGATGATCCTTTATGTATTGGAACATCTCCTCCTTCGTCATTCCGTCGGCATGCGCGTTCGGGTCGAAATCGTCAATAAGATTGTCGGCTCTGTGACGCATTTTGCACTCCTTGCAGTCAAGAAGAGGGTCGGAAAAGCTCGCTACATGTCCGCTTGCCTCCCAGACGCGGGGATGCATAAGAATATCCGCGTCAACCTCGTAGCTGTTTCTGCGTTCCTGAATAAATCTCTTTCTCCACGTATCCTTTACATTATTTTTAAGTCTCGCTCCGAGAGGGCCGTAATCCCACGTATTCGCAAGACCTCCGTAGATATCGCTGCCGGGGAATATAAAACCCCTGCCCTTGCAGAGAGCGACGATTTTTTCCATTGTTTTATCCTGATTGTCCATTGTTAAACCTCCCGAAAACGCAGACGGCTTCTGCGCTTTCTTTTTATATTATAATAATATTATTATACCTTTATAGATTTGTCAAGTATCCGTAAGCGAGGCTATTACTCTGTAACGCCTAAAAGTTTGCATCTGATTGCAAGTATGGCAGTGTTTAACAAGGATAAAAACGCAGGCATGCTGTCGCCTATCAAGTTTGAAGACGCAGTTAAACGCTGTCATACGCCGTAATGCTTGTAAAGTTTTAGGCGGTGCAGAGTGATATTATACAATTTGAAAGCAAAAATCCGTTTTTCGTAAGTCTTATTCCGTTTTCGTCCGAAACAAGAAGCCCCGCCTTTTCGAATTCAGCGCATTTTCGGCGCATTTTTTTCGGAATTCCAAATCCGAAACGCTTTTTAACGTCCGTCTCCTTTAATCCGTCGGCAAGTCTTAACCGAAGCATTACGAATTCATTAAAATCTCCGCCGTACGATTCGAATAAAGCCTTTTCGCCTTTTATAAACGAATCGATATCACGTTTATAATAAAAACGGCTGTTATTTATAAACGAGTGCGCCGCCGGACCTATGCCGAGGTAATTTTCATCAAGCCAGTACTTTAAATTGTGACGGCTTTCGTACGATTTATAGGAAAAATTCGAAATTTCGTACTGCTTCATCCCGTTTTCCTCAAGATATCCGCACAGCGACAGGTACATATCGCACACCTCGTCCTCGCCGGGGAGAACGAGCTTATCGCCCATTTTCGCAAAATGCGTGCCGGGTTCGACTTTGAGCATATACGCGCTGACGTGCTTAACGCCCGAATCGATACAGAATTTCGCACTTTTAAGAAGCGTTTTTTCGCTCTGAGACGGAATACCTATCATTATGTCGAGCGAAATATTTTCAATTCCGGCCCTCTGCGCGTCCGATACGGCCTGCCTTACTTTGTTAGAATCCGCAAGCCTGCCGAGCTTCCTGCGTTCAATATCGGAGCTTGACTGCATGCCGAGCGAAATGCGGTTGACTCCGTAAAAATTCAATTTCTTAAAAAATTCGGAATCAACCGTCGACGGATTGCACTCGACGGTAATCTCACAGTTTTCGCTGATTTTATAATTTTTCCGCGCCGAATCGAGAATTTTACCGATAATATCCGCGCCGAGCACGGACGGAGTGCCTCCGCCGAAGTAGACAGTATCGAATTTAAAATCGAAATCCTTTGTAAATTCCGCGCCTCTGACGTTCGTTTCTATTTCATCAATAACGCTTTCGGCATATTTTAACGCCGAATCCCCGTTATATCTTAACGAATAAAAATCGCAGTACGGGCATTTCGACATGCAAAACGGAACATGAATATATAATCCCGCGTTCATCAGTTCTGATCGTCAAGCTTGAGGATAGCCATAAACGCCTCCTGCGGAACCTCGACGGTACCGAACGAGCGCATACGCTTTTTACCCTCTTTCTGCTTTTCAAGAAGCTTTTTCTTTCTTGTAATATCGCCGCCGTAGCATTTTGCCAGAACATCCTTGCGCATTGCCTTGATAGTCTCTCTTGCAATAACCTTTCCGCCTATCGCAATCTGCACGGGAATTTCGAACATCTGTCTCGGTATATTGTCCTTTAATTTTTCGGCAATCTTACGCGCTCTCGGGTACGCCTTGTCCGCGTGAATTATAAACGAAAGCGCGTCTATCATATCGCCGTTCAACAAAACGTCGAGCTTGACGAGATTCGATCTCGCGTATCCTATAAGCTCGTAGTCAAACGAAGCGTAGCCCTTTGTCCTCGATTTGAGCGAGTCAAAAAAGTCGTATATTATCTCGTTCAGCGGCAGTTCGTAGTGAATATCGACTCTGTCGGGAGTAATGTAATCCATATTCTTGAACACGCCCCTGCGCTCCTGGCACAAATCCATTATCGCGCCGACGTAATCGGGCGGGGAGAAGATATGAGCGTTAGTCATCGGCTCCTCGGAATAATCGATAAGCGCGGGATCGGGATATTTTGTCGGGTTATCGATTTCGAGAACCTGACCGTCGGTCATATGAATTTTATATATAACGCTCGGAACGGTAGAAACAAGGTCTAAATCGTACTCTCTTTCAAGCCTCTCCTGTATTATTTCAAGATGAAGAAGTCCCAAAAATCCGCATCTGAAGCCAAATCCCAGCGCACCGGATGTTTCAGGCTCGAATGAGAGAGCCGCGTCGTTCAGCTGTAATTTTTCAAGCGCGTCCTTTAACGCCTCGTAATCCGCGCCGTCTGCGGGATAAATTCCGCAGAAAACCATGGGGTTGACTTTTCTGTAGCCCGCTAAAGGCTCTGCGGCGGGATTCTCCGCGGTCGTGACTGTGTCGCCGACTCTCGCCTCGCTTACCGTCTTTATCGAAGCCGTAATATATCCTACCTCGCCGGATTTCAGGCACCTTGCGCTCTCTAACGAGGTCGCCCTCATTCTGCCGGTTTCGACAACGGTGAATTCGGCTCCCGTCGCCATCATACGCATGGTGTCGCCGGGCTTTATCATACCGTCCATAACGCGGACGTAAACTATAACGCCTTTATAATTATCATATACGGAGTCGAATATGAGCGCGCGGAGCGGAGCCGAATCGTCGCCCTCGGGCGCGGGGATATCGGAGACTATATGCTCTAAGACCTGCGAAACGTTTTCGCCCGTTTTTGCCGAAACTCTCGGAGCTTCGGAGCAGTCAAGCCCTATGACGTCCTCGACCTCTTCGGCTACCCTGTCGGGGTCGGCGGCGGGCAGGTCGATTTTATTTATAACCGGTACAAGCTCCAAATCATGATCGAGTGCGAGATATGTATTCGCAATTGTCTGCGCCTCGATTCCCTGCGTAGAGTCGATTATCAGCACAGCGCCCTCGCACGCGGCGAGAGAACGCGAGACCTCATAGTTAAAATCGACGTGACCGGGAGTGTCTATCAGGTTAAGCTCATACGTTTCGCCGTCGCTCGCTTTATAATTCAATGTAACGGCGTGGGCTTTTATCGTAATTCCCCTCTCTCGTTCGAGATCCATATCATCCAGCAGCTGCTGCTGCATATCACGCTTGGCTACGGAATCTGTAAGCTCAAGAAGCCTGTCCGCAAGCGTCGATTTTCCGTGATCGATATGCGCTATTATGGAAAAATTCCTGATGTTTGATTTTTTTTCTTTCATACGGTATTCCTTTTCACATTTCGTCTTTATTATCAAGCGGTTTAAAGCCCTGACCGCGTATCTCCGTAGAATCCGTTATGATTATAAACGGTCTGGGGTCAACGCTTAAAACCATTTTTTTTACCTTTGCGACCTCGTTTGGGTGAACGGCGGTCAACAGCATTTTTTTGTTCTGCTTATCGTACGTGTTCTCAACGTTTACAACCGTAACTCCGCGATAAAAATTAGACCTCAGAACCTCGGTGACCTCGTCGTACTTTTCGGTTATTATCAAAAGAAGCTTGTTTCTGTCCGTTCCGTACAGAACAAAATCGAGCGTTCTGCCGCTGACGAAGAAAACGATAACGGCGTACAGCATACTCTCTATGCTCTTATAAACAACGCCCGCCATGCATACAACGCACAAATCCATTATCATAACAAGCCTGCCCATAGGAACGTAAGGAACGGCTGATTTTATCAGCTTACCGAGTATATCCGTACCTCCCGTAGTGGCTCCGCGGGAGAAAACAATACCGAGTCCGAGTCCGCACAGCGCTCCGCCGAACAGCGCGGCGAGAAGCCTGTCGCCCGTGTAAATAATATTATATTTTGAAATAACAATCTCCTGAATATCGATAATCGCCGAGAGAATGAGAGTCGCGGTAAAAGTTTTCATTATAAAATTCTTGCCGTACTTTATAAACGAAGCGACAAACAGCGGTATATTGATTAAGAACAAAATAGTACCGATAGGCAGTACGGGGAATATATAGTTTATAAGAATTGCGATACCCGTCGCTCCGCCCTGCGCTATACTGTTGGGGGAATTGAATATATTAACAGCCGCGGCGTAGCAGAATCCGCCGACAATATAGCACAGCAGATCGAGCGCCACCGTTTTAGGCGGAAAATCGCGTCTTAAGTCGCTGATAAAATTACTGCAATCCTTTTTTTTCATAGATAATCCTTTCACCGATTCACATTTCGTAAATATATGAAAACAATTCCTTGAGCCTTTGAAAATTCTTTGATATATATAAATATCCGAACAGCGCCTCAAGCCCCGTCGCCCTGTGATACTGCGCCTCGCTTGCGTTTTTCGGCGTATGCGAGGTGTGCGCGTTGCGTCCGCGTTTGAATACCGCAAGCTCCTTTTCGTCGAGCAAATCGAGTATTTTTCCCGCAAGCTCGGACTGAAAAACCGCACTTACGTATTTTGTGGACTCCGGATGAATATTCGACGGCGAAACATCATTTCTGCATACGAGCATTTCCCTTATCATAAGCGAATATACCGCGTCGCCGAAGAATGCGAGATTCAAAATCGGTATTTCCGAAATTTTCACACCGTCCGAAATACTTATCATACCCGCGTCCGAATTTATGTTATCAGGGTACATACTCGAACTCCATATCGTAAATATTAACGGTGTCGCCGTCCTGTATTCCGCGAGAGCGAAGAGAGTCAAGAATTCCGCTCGTCTCCAGAACCTTCTGGAAATACTGTAACGATTCGTAGTCGTCGGGGTCGGTTTTATTGAGTATTTTTAAAAGCCACTCCGCCTCGACATAATATGTGCCGTCTATGACGTCTATCTTATATCCGCCCGATTTTTTCTTTGTGAGCGTCTCCATCGGAACGCTCTCTGTTTCATAGCGTTTTATAGGCGGGAGAGCCGCGAGCATGGCGGCCGCCGCGTTTATGAGTTCCTTGGTACCCTCTAAAATCGGCGCGCATATCTCGAAATACCGAAGCCCTTTATCCTCGATATATTTTCTGAAGCTCTCCCTCTGCTCGTCCGTCGCCATGTCGATTTTATTGCCCGCGACTATCTGCGGACGCTTTACAAGCTCGGGATTAAAAACGGCAAGCTCCCTGTTTATCGTTTCAAAGTCCTCGACAGGATCTCTGCCCTCGCTTCCGGAAACGTCGACTACGTGTATGAGCATACGGCATCTCTCGACGTGGCGTAAGAACTCATGTCCGAGTCCCGCGCCCTCGCCCGCGCCCTCGATAAGTCCGGGGATATCAGCCATAACGAAGCTGCTTTCCGGACCCATTCTGACAACGCCTAAAACGGGAGTGAGAGTCGTGAAATGATAGTCGGCGATAATCGGCTTTGCCTCGCTGACGACGGATATAAGCGTCGATTTTCCGACATTGGGGAAGCCTAAGAGTCCGATATCGGCAAGAAGCTTAAGCTCAAGCGTTACGTCCCATTCCTCGCCGGGGACTCCGTCCTTTGCAAAACGCGGAGTCTGTCTCGTCGGCGTCGCGAAATGACTGTTGCCCCATCCGCCCTTACCGCCCCTGGCGGCAACGAAGCGTTCCGAGTCGGACATATCCGCAAGCACGGCTCCGCTCTCCTCTTCTCTTATTATTGTACCCTTAGGGACTTTAATTATCAGATCCTCGCCCTTTTTGCCGTTTCGGTGACCGCCCTGCCCGGGCATACCGCTCTGCGCGGTGTACTTTCTCTTATAGCGAAAATCCGAGAGAGTCGATAAATTCGTATCGACCTCGAATATAACGTCTCCGCCCTTGCCTCCGTCTCCGCCGTCGGGACCGCCGGAGGAGACGTATTTTTCACGGTGAAACGCGACGGCTCCGTTACCGCCGTTTCCCGCTTTGATTTTAATTTTAGCTTTATCTACGAACATATATTTTACCTCTGACAAACTTTTGCTTATATATATTACCATATAAATTTTAAATAATAAATAGCAAACAAAAATTTTTTATATATATATTTAAAAAAAAGAAAATCCCGAAGTCCGAATCAAAAATCTGATTCGGACTTCGGGATTTTTGCAAACACTCTGAATTCCTGAAAGGAAAACAAGAAACCGAATTAAAAAGAAATTAAACAGTTTCGTCCTCTTTTTTACCGAAAATACCGTTGAGACCGAGAAGCTTTAAAATAGCCTCGATGAGTCTGATGATTGAAAAAATCTTGAGCTTAGCCCATGAAAGATCCTTCCAGTTTATATTACCGTAATCCATTTTATCTTACTCCTTTATACATTATCGTTTATGTTTATTATAACGTCGGATAAAAATAAATTCAAGCCTTTTTTATCATTCTTTCGTTTTTTTGTTGATTATGCCATAGACTCTATGATAAAATATATAAAAATTATTCTACGGAGTTTCATCTATGGAAAATACGTATAAAATATCTGCCGTAACGCCCGGCGAAATAAAGGCTTCCGACATTTTAAAAAGCGAAATCGCAAAGAGAAACGCAAAGTGTCCGTACTCTTTTAAATTCGTTTCGGACAAAAACACGGACAGGGATTCTTATAAAATATCAAAAAATGCAGACGAAATAACGTTCACCGCGTACGGCATACGCGGATTCATGTTCGCAATCGGTCATTTTTTAAGAAAAACTAAAATTGCCGGCGGCGAAATCACGCTGACTGAAGATATTGTCGGCGCATATTCGCCTATTAAAAAAATACGCGGTCATCAGCTCGGCTACCGCGACACGCCGAACACCTACGACGCTTGGGACTATGATACGTATTTTAATTATTTTAAAGAATTGATGTTCTTCGGATGCAACACCATGGAGCATACTCATTTTGAGGACAAGGATGAAAATTACAATCCGCTTATGAAATATAAGCAGGACGAATTCTTAAAAAAAGCGTCAAGCCTTGCCGACGAAATCGACATGGACGTATCCGTATGGTACCCGAACGACAATTCCGACGAGGACGAATATTATTCCTCACGCGTTCATACGTTTGAAATTATGCCCCGGCTCGACGTTATTTTCCCTCCCGGAGGGGATCCGGGATGCTTTGACGGGGACGAATTCGTAAAAAGAGCGGACATTCTCGGAGCTAAGCTTAAAAAAATCCACCCGAACGCCGAGCTTTGGCCGAGCGCGCAGGCTCCCGATATCGAGAACTGGGGAGAAAAATTTATTGAAGAAATGAATAAGCTGCCCGAGAATATAGACGGCATTATCACGGGGCCGAACAGGGCGTTCGACCTCGACGTTTTGAGAAAAAGACTCCCCGCAAAATACCCGATACGTCTTTACCCGGACATCACGCACAACGTTCGGTGCGAATATCCCGTCCATGCTTTCAGAGACGACTGGCACTACGCACTCGCGTCGACGCTGAGCCGTGAGTCCGTAAATCCGAGACCGCGGGAATACGCGTCGCTTCACAAGCTGACGTCGCCCTACGTAATCGGAAGCGTCAGCTATTCCGAGGGCGTCACCGACGACGTAAACAAATTCGTTTGGTCATATCTTGACTATTACGGAGAGGAGAATATCCGCGATATAATTCTCGACTACGCCCGTCTTTTTATATTCGAAGCGGACGAAAGCAAAATCGCCGACGGTATTCTGAATCTCGAATATAACTGGGAGGGCTCTCCGGATACAAACGCCGGAATAGAATACACTTATCTGATTTTCTCGTCCGAATTAAAGAAAAATCCCCGTCTTTCAGACAACTGGCGTTTTCTGATACTCCTGTTGAGAGCCGAATGCGACCTTATCGTGAGAAAACGCATGATTTTTGAAAATTCCCTTATAAAAAAAGCAAAAGACAGCTTAAAATACGGCGATATAACACGCGCAAGGGAAATTTTAAATACCGATTACGATTCGGAATATAAAAATTTAAGAAGCGATATCGCATCTCACGCAAAAATGCTGTTTGATATGATAGGACTTCAACTTGACGTTAAAAACTGCTTTGCCTCAAGCTGGGAGCGCGGAGCGGTTCTCGATACAATCGACAATCCCGTAACCGACAGACGGTATATTCTAAACCGTCTTGATTACGCCGGAAAGCTCCCCGACGGCGAACGAAACGGTTTTATTTCGGATCTTCTTAACAGAAACAAAGTCGATAACGACGAATACTACTTTTCTTTCGCCATGCACGGCTTTGACGTTCTCGGCGTAAGACAGAAACCCGATTTTTATATGGATTTTCAGGGCGATAATCCCGGAAAAAACAACGGCTCGATACCGATGTGTATGCTCAAGGTTTACGACCACTATTACTTTGACTGCAAAGTCGGAGGACTCAATTCGGACAGTGATTATAAACTAATATTAAATATTAAACCGAGATACAGGGACGAAGTAAAGCATTTCAAAATAGAAATAAACGGACAGACGCTTTACGACGGAAAACAGTACGGCGGAGAGAGAGACGAAAAGTACGACGAGAGGTACTCCGCTCCGGGATTTGAAACTCATTCATATACAATCAAAAATTCAATGCTCATAAACGGGTGCGCCGATATAAGCATACACGAACCGAAAGTCGGAATCATGATATCCGAATTCAGAATTATCAAAGACAAGGAGACTGACAAATGAAGAAGAAAACAAAAGTCCTGTTTTCGCTTTCCGCGCTGACCGCCGCGGCGGCGGGCGGAGCGGCCGCAGCGGAAAAAATCCGAACGGCTTTCAAAAAGGATGAAAATAAACGTAAGCTCTACGACCTCGCGGACTGCGCGATAAACGCGGTTACGGGAGGGCTTGCCGCCATTCTGCCCGACGTCGGCAGACCCGATTTAATAGATTACGAAAGCGAGAATTTCTATGAGGGCGATGAGAAATTCTTAACCGCCCCTGCCGACGGAGCAAGGTGGAGATTAGGCTTTTCAAAAGAGAGTATTCTGCCGTACGACGTTACGAACGACGAATTTTACATAGCGGGATATCTTGCGTTTCCTCCCCACAGAGCGGACGGCGTGCTCGACGATTTATTCGTAAGAGCCGTCGCGCTCGATGACTGTTCGGGCAGAGGAATAACCGTTTTCGCCGTTGTCGACTGCGTTGGAATTTCGAATCACGACATACGCGACATACGTTTTCTGCTCGAGGATTTCGCAAAGGAAAACAATATAAAATCCATTAACGTTTCGGCAACTCACTGTCATTCGGGACTCGACACGCTCGGAATATGGGGCGATATCGTCGGCTCGCTCAAAAACAACGTTATTGAGACGATAAAGAAAACCTATAACTTCAAATCGGGCAGAAACGCTCGGTTCATGGGCGAATTAAAAGAAAAAACCGCCGAAACAATCAAAAAAGCCGTCCTCGATATGAAAGACGGAGAGCTTTCGATTGCAACAGTCGACGGCGGAAAATTCATGCGCGACAAGCGTCCGCCCGACGTTTATTTGAAAGACATTAACGTAATGCGTTTTATCCCGTCCGACGGTACCGCTCCGACAAAAGCCGTTTTCATGGCGGCGCACCCGACGTGCGTGGGATATTCGAACTGCTCGGTAAGCTCCGACTTTCCGCTGTATATATGCTCACAGCTTGAGGAAACCGGAAACAACGCGCTGTTCTTCCAGGGCGCGGAGCTTGCGATAGCGACAGAACGCGGGGCAAATATCCCCGAGGGACTTGACCGTTTCGAGGGAATACAGGAGTACGGCAGGGTTATCGGCAGATTTGTCGAATCGATAGGCGAGGAATCGTATAAAAAAATCGAGCCGTTTATAAACGTCGGAATCAGGGAATTCTATATTCCCGTTACCAATAAGCTTTTCCTTGCTCTCGGAAAGTCTCATCTTGTCAATCATAATATAGTAACCGTCCCTAACAGCTCGGACATGGGATTCATAACGGAAATAGGCTATGTCGAATTAGGAAGCGAGTACAGAATCGCACTTCTCCCGGGTGAGGCGGCACCGGAGCTTCTGCTGGGGGGCTGCTATTCAAAGGAAGAATCCTATAATCATGAGGAATGGACTCTGCCGAGCATGAATTCACTTACCGACGGATATATGTTCGCAATAGGCTTATGCAACGACGAGATAGGCTATATTGTTCCCGACAACGACTGGGGCGGATTCGTCGCTCCGCTTCACTATGAAGAGCTTGTCTCCACAGGCAAGACAGCCGCCTCGCATATCGTCAAGGCTTTCATGGCTCTTGTCGACGAGTGCAAAGCAAAAAAGAATTAAAATTAAATAACAAAACAAGCCGGGATACACGGGATTTTCATTTTTCGTGTATCTCGGCTTTGTTATACATTGTGTCGAATATCTACTTTTCCTGTAGGTATTGTCTCTTGCAGGAACCTGTGTATAAAAGGTAACGAAGCTCCGCAGAAAACTGCGGAGCTTCGTCGGGGAAGAGAAAATAAAATGAAAAGGAATTGAAAAAACTATACGTTTTTCACAATTAATATTGTATATCATTTCGTCTAATTTGTCAACACCGAAATAATTATAATTTATTAATTTTTAATTACAATTATCGTTAAATGACATCAATTATGTATGATATACAACACATGTTGTATAATTAGTCAAGAAAGTCTCTTAATTTTTTGCTTCTCTGCGGATGACGGAGCTTTCTCAGAGCCTTTGCTTCAATCTGACGGATACGCTCTCTCGTAACGTTGAATTCAAGTCCGACATCCTCCAAGGTTCTCGGATGACCGTCCTCAAGACCGAAACGAAGCGTAAGAACCTTAGCCTCTCTCGGCGTAAGAGTCGAGAGAACGGAGTTAAGCGCCTCTTTCAAAAGCGACTGCGAAGCCGCATCTGCGGGAGCGAGCGCGTCGTCGTCGGGGATAAAGTCGCCCAAATGGCTGTCCTCCTCCTCGCCTATCGGGGTTTCGAGCGAAACGGGCTCCTGGGCAACTCTCAGAATCTCTCTGACCTTTTCGTTCGACATTCCGAGCTCCGCGGCAATCTCCTCTGCGGTGGGATCTCTGCCGTTCTTATGAAGGAGCAGACTGTTCGTCTTTTTAACCTTATTAATAGTCTCGACCATGTGGACGGGAATACGAATCGTTCTCGCCTGGTCTGCTATCGCTCTGGTGATAGCCTGTCTTATCCACCACGTAGCGTAGGTTGAGAATTTGAATCCCTTTGTATAGTCGAATTTTTCGACGGCTTTGATAAGACCGAGGTTACCCTCCTGAATAAGGTCTAAGAACTGCATGCCCCTTCCGCCGTAACGCTTGGCAATACTGACAACAAGACGGAGGTTAGCTTCCTCCAGTCTCTTTTTCGCCTTTGCTCTGTCGACCGGGTCGTCGCCCGCGATTCTTATGGCGAGGTCGATCTCCTCCTCCGACGTCAGAAGCGGAACCTTGCCTATCTCTTTAAGATAGACCTTGACCGGGTCGTCGTTTACAATGTTTTTGCTGTCGCTGTCGTCGACCTCGGCTTCCGCGTTTCTGCCGATATCCGACTCAAAACTGATGTCGTCAATCGAAACGTCCGCGGGCATATCGTCGACTATCTCAATGTTATTGGCTTCAAGTGTTTCATAGAGTTTGTCAAGCTCCTCTATGTCGAAATCAATTTCGAGAATGGTGGAATCGATATCCTGCGTAGTGAGCTTGCCTGCCGCTTTACCGCGTTCGACAAGCTTGTTAATAACATTTTTTTTCTCGTTTGCGTCCATAACTTTCTCCGATCCTTTATTTTTCTTTCACATATATATAATACGAATTATCTGTTTAACTTTTCTTAAACAGATTGAGGAACTGCTCGTCGCTCATTGACGACGGATCGCCCTGTTCTCTTATTCTGCGTTCTTCCTTAAGCACCTTTACGCAGTCAAGACACTCCTTTTTTGTATTGCCCAGCTTGGAGCGTTTTGATTCGAGCATTGCAAGATAACCCATTTCCTGCGGTGTAAGCTCGCCCGCAAAATATGATAACTCAACGGCTTTGCAATCCTCGATACGTTCGGCTATCATAGAGTACAGCCTGTAATTGAACGGCGTCGCAAAATCCTCTTTCGTCAGTTTGTCTTTTATTTCCTTATAAAAATCCGGATTGCTCAACAGCGTGGAAATAAGCGTCTCCTCCGCTATGGCGGCACGGAGATTCTTTTTTCTGTCGGGATTCGGGCTTGTCTGTCCGCCCATCGCAGCAGAACGCGCGCTGTTATAAATCTCCTTGTTTTCCTTACGTTTTTCGGCAGTTTTTCTGCGTTTTACCTGCTCTAATATCGCTTCCTTAGAAACGCCCAGCTCCTCTGAAAGCTTTGAAGCGTAAACGTCGCGGCTTATCGGGTCGTTATAGTAAGCCAAAACATCCGCAGCCTTATTTAAATACTCAACCTTGCCCGCGGAATCCGACGTATCTATGCCTGCCTTTATTCCCGCCAAATCGAATTCTATATCGTTTACCGCCCCCGAAAGAATAGCGCGCATACGCTCTTTTCCGAATTTTTTAATAATCTCGTCGGGATCCTTTCCTCCAGTCATTTTTGCGACTCTTATTCTGACAGGCGTTTTTTCCAAAATACCCATCGTTCTCTTCGTCGCCTTCTGCCCCGCCTCGTCGCCGTCGTAGGATAGAATTATTTCATCGGCGTAGCGCGAGAGAAGCTTTGCCTGCTCCTGCGTGAACGCGGTTCCGAGTCCGGCAACGGCGTTTGTAAAGCCCGCCTGATGATACGCGATTACGTCCATATATCCCTCGCAGAGTATAAGCGTTCTGTCCGTTCCGCGTTTTGCGAGATTCAGCGCGAATACGCCCTGACTTTTCTTATAAACAAGCGTATCCGACGTGTTTAAGTATTTCGGCTTAGAATCGTCGAGAACTCGTCCGCCGAACGCTATAACGCTTCCGCGCAAATCGATAATCGGGAACATGACCCTGTTTCTGAACATATCGATAATCGAGCCGTTTTTCGTTTTTCTCGCAAGGTCGGCAGATAACAGCTCGTCGTCCCTGTAGCCGAGCGAACGCATGTGCCGGGTAAGAGAGTCCCATCTGTCGGGCGCAAATCCCAGTCCGAACCTGCGAATCGTGTCGTGCGTAAGACCTCTTGAAAGAAAATAGTCAAGACCCGTCTTGCCCGCGTCCTCATAAAGCGTTTTATAGTAAAACCTCGCCGCGTCCCTGTTGGCTTCGAGCATACGCCTGCGCGCCCTCGCCATGCCGTCGTCGTAGCCGTCCTCGGGCAGAGGAAGTCCGCTTCTCTGCGCCAGCGACGTCACCGCGTCCGCGTAGTCGAGATTTTCCATACCCATTGTAAATGAGATGATATCCCCGCCGGCTCCGCAGCCGAAGCAGTAATATGACTGGGTATCGAGATAAACGGTGAACGACGGCGTTTTTTCGTTGTGAAACGGACACAAACCCTTCATTATCCGTCCCCGGCTTTTCAGATCGACGTATGGCGAGATAACGGCTTCTATATCGTTGCGTTCTTTTATCGCCGCGATAAATTCATCGCTGAAGCGTGCCATAATCTCTCCCTCCGTTTCTGCCTTTTCACCTTGTTATACGCAAATTAACGCGTTAAATCCTCTTTTTTTTAAAATTTTTTTATGTTTATAAAATATTTGTCTTCTGATACCGTTCTTCAACAATTTCAAACGCATACCTTCCCCGTCCCTCGTCTGTAAGCTTAGACGAAAAACGGCTGACGTTTTCTTTCGGAACAGAAAAAACAACCGATACCCTGTCGGTAAATTCAGCGTTTTCGACCGTTCCGGCAAATTCGGGAATCATTGACGACAGCTTGCCGTAAAAGTTATAATCACATTCCGATCTTAAAACGCAGAACGGCTTCATCGCAACGATACCTGCCGCCTCAAGAGCTATTGACGCGGTGTGCGAATACGCGCGGACGAGCCCGCCCCCGCCGAGCAGTATACCGCCGAAATATCTTGTTGCGACAACGACGCAGTCCGTCACTCCGCTTTTTTCTATAACGTCAAGAACGGGTACGCCCGCCGTCCCCTGCGGTTCGCCGTCGTCGGAATATCTCTTCGTATTTGATTCTCTTAAAACGTAAGCGTAGACGTTATGCTTCGCGTCCCAGTGAACGGAGCGTATCTTTTCTATGAATTCCACGGCCTCCCCGGCAGTCGAAACAGGCTTCGCATAGCCGATGAACCGCGAACGCTTTTCGGTAAATTCGGCGTGGTTTTCTTCATTCAACGTGAGATATCCGCTCATTTGATCGCTCCTTAATACGGCAAAAAAGCCACGATAGGCGAATGCATACCGTGGTTTTAACGCTTGTTGTTACGGCCGAAACCGCTCTCATTGCAAGTAAAAACTTACTTTGAGAGATTGTAACGCTTGTTGAATCTGTCAACACGTCCGCCTGTATCTACCAGCTTCTGCTTACCGGTAAAGAACGGATGGCACTT
Source organism: uncultured Oscillospiraceae bacterium (assembly GCA_900543395.1). Lineage (GTDB taxonomy): Bacteria > Bacillota > Clostridia > Oscillospirales > Acutalibacteraceae > CALACW01. Next base: position 20,011 of record UQQT01000038.1, read on the forward strand.
AGAACAAATATCAACGCGAAGATCGGACTTTGTAGACGAAGTCTCGATAACATTACCGCATGCGCATCTAATCTGCGTGGGTTTATAGTTAGGATGAATACCCTCTTTCATTTGGTTCACCTCTTTCAAACAGTTTATAGCAAACGTAATTTTAACACAACACGTAAAAAAATGCAACTGTTATTTTGATATTTTTTATTTTTTTGCATCGAACAAACAAGATTATGCTTTTTCTTTCTGCTTTTTCGCTTTTTTAAGCCATACCGCGTTTGTTTCGGACATCTTTTTACCTACGAAAAACGGAGCCAATTTATTAACGGCAAAACAGGGCAAAATCATTATGAGCATAGCAATAATAACAATCGCAAGCCACAAAAATCTGTTTGTCTTCAAATACGTCTTGTCTATATTAATTCCGGTTATAAGTCCCGTTACTATCATTACAAAAGTACACGCCTGATTATGAAATGCATAATAAAACAGCGTGTTTCTGCCGAGAGCTTTCATAAATTTCGGCAAAGGAATAAACTGAACAAGTAAAAACGAAGCTAAGGTTCCTGTAAACATTATAAATATGTTTAAAAGATAGTGATTGTAAATACTGTCGTTTATATTCATTATTATCCACTGTCCGAATAAGAAACGTGCCATACAAAGACCGACACAGAATATTCCCGCAGATATAAGCCCGATCTTCAATTTTGTTTTTTTATCAAGAATATTAATATAATCTCTGAATAAATATCCGAATACAAAAATCGGCCAAATAATTAACAGAGCGTTTACCCTGAACGGCAGACATTTCCCCGGAGTTAAAGCAAAATACCCCGCAATAAGCGAAATACAGGACAGTATCACCAACGCTTTATCGCTTTTTTTCGTAATTTTTAAAACGATAAACATTATAATTTCCGTAAGAAACAAGTTCGGCACAAACCACAAAATGTCGCCGTGAAGAAGCATTTTCGCAAGCGACTGCGGATAGCTAATCAGGAGAAGCGGATTTTTTATAAACTGCGGGAGCATAGTCAGCGTCTGCGAGATAACCGACAAATACAAATACGGAAGAAACAGTCTGAATATTTTATTTTTGAAAAAAGCTTTGACATTATCAATTTTTTTCTTACTGAACAAAAACCCCGATACCGCGAAGAACAGCGATAATTTTAAATGAGATGAAAACGAAGCATATAAATACACCCCGGATCCCGCCTGATGTCCGAATATAACAAGAATTATAGCAAAAGGGAGTCGAACTCATAAGGTTTATATCCACCCTCTTTCCGCTTC
>UQQT01000039.1 GCA_900543395.1 uncultured Oscillospiraceae bacterium
ACTCGCTACCTCCACCTTGGCAAGGTGGCGCTCTACCGGATGAGCTACATCCGCACGGATGTATATATTTTATCATAAAAATATTATTTGTCAAGAGGAAAACAATAATTTGTCGAGACAAATTATTGTTTATCTATTCCGTACTTTATACACACTCTGTCGAGCTTTTTTATAAGAGGCATACCCAAAATAGCCAAAAATATCACCGTCGCACCGGCATGAATCAGATTAAACACAACGCCCGACGCATAAGTCGCAAGCACTGTTTTTACCGTGATATTCTGCGTGAACATAAATACCGACGATGTATCGGCGATAAGACCGTACACGATAAACACAGACAAAAAGCCGTAAATGCACAAGCCGATCCTCGTTGTCTTAACTCTGCCGGGAGCGAAAACAACGCCCGCCAAAAATCCGACCGCGCCGAACGCAAACATCTGCCACGGCGTCCACGGTCCCTGACCGAAGAAAAAGTTTGAAATGAATCCGACCGTCGCTCCGCACAGAAATCCCGAACGCGAACCGAACGCGGCGGCTGTTATAATTATTACCGCCGCCGAAGCTTTGAACTGCGGTATCATGTAGAACGCGACGCGTCCTGCGACTCCGAGTGCGGTGAGCACCGCAAGAACCGTCAGCTCCTTTGCCTGCGGGCGTTTTTTTTCAAAGCCGAGCGCGAATGTGACAAAAGAGAGAATTATTATCCCCATACTGATTATATAGTACCGTCTGCCCTCGTTCACAATTGCGGAAACGACAATTGCCGACGGAATGAGAATGTAAAAAAATATGCTCAAAACGGAGTATATGTTTATTTTTCCGTCAGCTCTTTGCATTTTTTCCACGCCTCCTTTGTCAGAATACAGTCGGGGAAAACGGAGCGGACTATTCTGTTCGCCGTCGTGGTGTAGAAGCTGTTACCCGAAAAGAATTCACGCGGCTCACTGTCGCTCACGACTCTGCCGTCAAAAATCATAACGCATCTGTCTGCGAAAGTCGCGGAGAATTCAATGTCGTGAGAGGCGATTATAAATGTCTTGCCGCTTTTCTTTAATTCTCTGATTATTTCGCCGAATTTTATTTTAAATGTAGGATCCATACCGTTTGTCGGTTCGTCGAACAAATAAATCTCTGCTTCGGTCAGAAGAATTTTTGCAATTGCCAGCTTTTCCTGCTCGCCCCCGCTTAAATCAAACGGGTGACTTTTTAATAAATTATCGATTTCAAATAATTCTGCGGTTTTATTTATCTCTTCGTCGGACGGCGTTTCGCCGTTTTTCTTTTTTACCTCTTTTAATTCGTCGATAACGCTGTCCTTTACGAACAGTACCGAAACGTCCTGCGGAAGAAGGGATGTTTTGTTTCTTAAATCCGACGGCTTCATGCTTTTTTTAGCCGCCTTGATTTTTCCGGAATACGGCGCAGTCATACCCGATAAAATCGAAAAAAGCGTAGACTTCCCCTCTCCGTTACCGCCCGTAACGCAGAGTATTTCACCCTGGTTTACGTCAAGTGACAGATTTCTTAACACGTCGGGGGAGTAACGGTTATATCTGAAAAACACGTCGACAATTTCGAGGACGCGTTCTTTTTTGTTCTCTTTATTTTCAATCTCATTAGAACTAATGAGGTCTGTTTTTTTGTCTGTAATTCCGTTTGCGATAAGAGCCTGTCTGCCCTCCTTTACGGTAAGCGGAGTTTTTCCGTCAAAAGAAGCCATGACGGCAATCTGTGCGCTCGACGGCAGAGACAGGAAAAAATCCGAAGTTTTATCCCCGAAGCTTTTTGCGGTGTTTTCGGGCGTGTCAAACGATACGAGCTTTCCGTCCTTCATAACCGCGACCTTGTCCGCCATGGAGAAAACGCGTTCGAGATTATGTTCGGATATGATTATCGTAACGCCGAGGTCGTCGTTGAGCTTCTTTATCTGTGACAAAAAGTTGTCGGAGGCAATCGGGTCAAGCTGTGACGTCGGCTCGTCGAGTATGAGAACCTCGGGCGTAACCGTCATGACCGAAGCCAAATTCAGAAGCTGTTTCTGCCCGCCCGAAAGCGTGTTTACATCCGAACGGTATTTGTCGCCGAGGTCAAAATATCCTGCGGTTTCCGCGCTTCTTAACGCGATTACGTTGTTGGGTTTATTTAAGCTTTCGAGCGAAAATGCAAGCTCGTGCCACACCTTGTCGGTTACAATCTGATCCTCGGGCGACTGAAAAACGAATCCGATTTTTTCCGCCTGCTCCTTTTCGGGTATTTCGGACAGCTCCTTATCGTTAAAAATAATTCTGCCCTCTCGCTTTCCGTGCGGTGTAAGGACGGATTTAAAATGACGTAAAAGCGTTGTTTTCGAGCATCCCGAAGCCCCGCAGACGAGTATAAACTGCCCCGGTTCAATCTCCATATTTATATTATCAAGAGCTTTTTTCGTTGAATTCGGATATGTAAAGCTTAAATCCTTGACAGCGATATGCGCCATTTTATTTCCTCCGTAAGATTGAATATCATCGGCAGCATGCAAAAAATAAAAAAGCACGCCGTTCCCGTTATATTTATCGCATTAAACGGCGATATGTACGCTTCGGGGTAGTAATTTACCTGCGTGTTTTTTGTAAAAACGGGAATAAGCGAAGCTGCGCCGAATACTATTAAAAACAGAGTGAAAACGATCTCGCGTTTTGCGAATTTATATATGCTCATCGCCGATCGTCTGCCCGAGGAGCCTCGGCTTCGCATTGAGTCGGAGGTCGTGACCGAGCTTTCGAATGCCCACGATACCGTCGACGAAAAGACGGAGAGCGCGGAAGATATTTTCGTTTTTAAATTGTTTTTTTCATTCGAAAAAGATGAATTTCTGTATCTGTTAACATCATTTATATGAGACGAAAGCTTTGGCACGAACCGCAGAACCATTGAAATAAAAAGCGACAGCGACGGCATTATTCCTCCTAAAAGACATACCGTTTTGTCGGACGTGGCTATAACGTTGAAGCATGAAAACTGCGTTATGACCGAGACGAGCATCAGCGAAAAATTAAGTCCGTAATAAACGGATTCGAGCGTAAACGGGTTGCCGTCGGGCAGATAGAAAAGCGTCGTAACGCCCCTGTGATTGAAAAGCGAATTTATAATAATCGTGACAACTGCGGCCGGGACGGCAAAGGACAGGACTTTCAGCTGTTTTCTGAAGCCTTTAAGATAAACCGCGTAGCCGAATGACGAAACAAGCGCGCAGACAAGGTACGCAGGGTATAAATTCATCATGGAAACGCCCGTCATCAGCGCAAAATAAATGAGCGGACAGACGGGGTGAAGCGAGTTTAAATAATCCCTGTTCTCTCTCATTGATTAAGCTCTCCCGCGCCTACGTCCCAGCCGAGGTCGCAGGTATATCGCCATTTTATGACGTCGCCGTTTTTAACCGTGACCTCACTGCATCCGACGTTCGGGTACTTGCCGTTTACGCTGTACATCCAGCCCGACAGCGAACCGCAGTCGCGTTCGTAAAGATTCGCGATACCCTCAATGTAGCTCGAATGATACGCAGGCGTGTAGGAGAATTCGAGGTGAATATTATTGTCTCTGCAAACCTTTTTCAAAACGTCGAATACCGTTGTGTTTTCATTTTCGATATAATACTCCGTCGTCGGGAGAACCGTTCCCGTTGACGGTACGAATTTAAGTGCGTTTTCGCTCAGCTTGTCCTTGTTATTTAAAATCGTCTCGCAGTCGATTGAAATTGTGCATACGTTCCTTACGTCCGGTTTTACGGCAGATGTCTGTGACTTTTTCGCAGTATTCGGCGCGGTCGTTTTATCGCCGTGCGGTTTTTCGTCCGCTTCCTTTGTCGTCGGCCGTGCCGTCGTTGTCTGTCCCGATGCGGTCGTCGGCGCGGACGGTACAGCTGTAACGGAGGTTGTTTTCGATTCTCTGTCCGACTGCGATTTTGATTCAGATACGGAAGCGTTTTCGTTCGTCGAAATCTCGTTCGCCCCGTCTCCCTTTGAACAGCCGAACATGAAAACTACCGATAAAATTATTAATAAAACGGATAATATCTTTTTGAATTTGTTGTTCATAATCTGCACTCCCGTTACGCGGTAAGCTTTGAAAGAAAATCAAAGAAGGTTGATATCGTTTTTATTATATTAACTATCGACTGACAGAAGGTGCTTATGATAATGTCGGAATAATCATACAACGACGTCGTTTTGTTTATAAAACGCTCGTACGCGCACAAGGCGATTGAAGCCTGTTCGCTTGCCATGAGGTTCGCGCGCTTGCTCCTAACGTGTTTGAACGCACCGTTCCCCGTCTCGAACGACATCATTGCTTCATATACGTTCCCGTCCGCTTTTACAAAACGCGGGTCAGTTTTTGAATCGATACCCAGCGCGGACAGTGCGATTATCACCGTCGCACAGCTTTCGCAGTTCTCCGTACCCCACGACATGAAGCCCCCGTTGTCAAGCTGTATATCTGACAGCGTATCGAGAGCCTTGTCTACGCTTTTCCTGACGTCGTCTCTCTCATAATACGGCGCAAGCGCGGTTAATACCATAGCCGTAATATCTGCGTCCGCTCTGCGTTTGGGGTCGAGATTCCATCCGCCGGAGACAAGCTCGTTCTTTAATATATCGGAGATTAATTTTTCTCTTATATCGGAATTCGGCAGATAGTTTTTACAGTCGAGCGCGATAAGCGCGTATGCGTCGGCGTTGACGCCCTGTGAGGAGACGAAATTTATATCCGTCAGGGGAGATACCAGATCGACTCCGTTAAAATTTGAAGCATCCCTGCCCGAAGCCGACAGTGCGAGAATCAAACGCGAATTATCCGTCGACGCTCTGTCGTTTAGTATTCCGTTATGCTCGTTCTCCTTTACGTATTGCGTGACCTTCGAAATGTAATTCGTTATATATTCGTCATTAAATGCTGCGTTTCCGCTTCTCAGCTGCGCGATTATCGACCACTCGCCGCCGACTGACGAGAATTCCGGCTCTGTAACCGTTGTTTTTAAATATCCGCACGCGTCATAAAGCCCCGTTTCGGCTGATGCCGTTATATTAATCGATAAAATAACCGCGGTAATTAAAAGCAACGCTGTAATTTTTCTTTTCATTTATTAATACTCCTGATTTTTTTATACAAATTTATTATAGTTAATTTGCATTGTAATGTCAAATAAGCGTTTGATATTATGTTTAAATGTATAAAATTGCAATAAACTATTGACTTATGCAAAAATGCGTGTATAATTATGAGTATATTTTAAAAATCACGGGGGCTTTTATATGTCGCTTAAAAATAAGAGCTTTTTAAAACTGCTCGATTTAAAGAGTGCGGATATTGATTATCTGCTCACTCTTGCCGCCGATTTAAAGGCTAAGAAAAAAAACGGCGTTCCTCACAGATACTGCGAGGGTAAAAATATTGCGCTTATATTCGAAAAAACGAGCACGAGAACGCGCTGTTCGTTCGAAGTCGCCGCCGCAGACCTCGGTATGCACCCCGTTTATCTCGACCCGAAAAGCTCGCAGATAGGAAAAAAAGAGAGTATTCCCGATACTGCACGGGTGCTGGGCAGAATGTTCGACGCGATAGAGTACAGGGGCTACTCTCAGGAGATCGTCGAGGCTCTCGCGGAATATTCGGGAGTCCCCGTATTCAACGGACTTACGAACGAATTTCACCCGACGCAGATACTTGCAGACTTCCTTACGATAAAGGAGCATTTCGGCAGATTAAAGGGCATTAAATTCGTATACATGGGCGATGCGAGGTACAATATGGGCAATTCGCTTATGGTCGGATGCGCAAAGATGGGTCTTGACTTTACCGCATGCGCGCCGAAAAAATATTTTCCCGACGAAAATCTCGTTAAAATCTGCGAGAATATCGCAAAGGAGACAGGCGCGAAAATAACGCTGTCCGAGGAGCCCGAGTCGGCTGTTAAGGGTGCGGACGTTATCTATACCGACGTGTGGGTCTCGATGGGCGAACCCGCCGAGGTTTGGAAAGAGCGTATAGACGATTTAATTAAATACAGAGTCGACGATAGGCTGATGAATACCGCAGGCGAGCAGTGCCGTTTCATGCACTGTCTGCCGGCTTTTCACGATTTGAAAACGGAGACGGGCAGGGAGATTTACGATAAATTCGGACTCGACTGCATGGAGGTAACCGACTCCGTATTCGAGAGCGAAAGGTCGATAGTATTCGACGAGGCAGAGAACCGTATGCATACGATAAAAGCCGTAATCGCGGCTTCGCTCGGCGAATTTTGATTTTTTAACGCGTTCACGGTGTAAAAACCGACAAAAAAGCGTATATACTTTGCCGTCGAATAAGCAAATTCTACAAAATAATGAATTATTATAAAAAACACTTGAATTTTTATGCACAACGGCATATACTTTATCTGAAAAACGGGGAATTGCTCCCGTATTATAAAAGGAGATAATTGAAAATGAAAAAGCTTACTAAAGTTGCGGCTCTTCTCATGGCACTTGCGCTTATTGTTACAGCATTTGCGGCATGCTCGGGAGATAAGAATACAGACCCCAGCAAAGCGGACAGCAGTAATGCTGACACCAGCAATTCAGCAGACGCAAACGCAGTTAAGTACACCGCGAGAAAAGACGACGGAAAACTCATCATGGCTACAAACGCCACATTCCCTCCCTATGAGTATAAGGACGGAGACAAGATTGTCGGTATCGATGCCGAGGTTGCCGAAAAAATAGCCGAAAAGCTCGGCAAGGAGCTTGTTATCGAGGACGTTGAGTTCGGCTCAATCATCGCCGGCGTTCAGACCGGTAAATACGATATGGGTATGGCAGGCATGACCGTTACTCCCGAGAGAGAAAAGAGCGTAAACTTCACGAAGTCCTATGCAAAGGGCGTTCAGGCTGTTATCGTTACAGAGGATTCTCCCATCAAGTCGCTTGACGACCTCAAGGGCGACGGCAGCATGAAGTTCGGCGTTCAGCAGGATACAACGGGTGATATCTACGCCTCCGATACCGCTGAAAACGGCGGTTATGGCGAGGAGAACGTTATTCGTTTCAAGGCCGCTACCGATACCGTTCAGGCTCTTAAATCCGGCAAGGTTGACGCAGTTATCATTGATAACGAGCCCGCAAAGAGCTTCGTAGCCTCAACATCCGGTCTTAAAATCCTTGACGGCGCATGGGTTGACGAGGATTACGCAGTCTGCGTAGCAAAGGAAAACACAGAGCTTCTCAATCAGGTTAACAAGGCTCTTGATGAGCTTAAGGCTGACGGAACTCTTCAGCAGATTGTTGACAAGTATATTCCTGCAAACTAAGTTAAGATAACGTCAAACAGTTTTACAGAAGTTTTGAGGGCGGCTGTACGGTCGCCCTTTATGTTTATATAACGTATTTCGGAGGTGTATGAATTGACGGTGACGGTATGGTTTGATAAGACAGCCGACACATTTTATCGCTGTTTTATAGAAAAAGCGTACTGGAAATGGCTTGTTGACGGCTTTAAAGAGTCTATAGTCATAACCGTATTCGCGGTTTTACTCGGCTTTCTTTTCGGAATAATCCTTGCAACGGTTCGCTGTTCATATGATAAAAACGAGGAATCGCTGAAATTGAGAAAAGGCTTCGGTTATCACATGCTCCGTTTCGCAAACGGACTGTGCAAGCTTTACATAACCGTGGTCAGGGGCGTTCCCGTTGTCGTTCAGCTGATGATTTGGTATTTCGTAATACTTGTTACGCAGAATAATTCTACGATTGTCGCTGTTGTCGCGTTCGGCTGCAACTCCGCCGCTTACGTCGCGGAGATATTCAGAGGCGGAATAATGAGCATAGACGCAGGACAGTTTGAGGCGGGCAGAAGTCTCGGCTTCAACTATGTTCAGACGATGTTTCATATTATTATTCCTCAGGCAATCAAGACCGTTTTACCTACTCTACTCAACGAAATTATCGCTCTGTTAAAGGAAACCTCAGTCGCGGGCTACGTCGGAATCACAGATCTTACGAAGGCGGGCGACCTTATAAGAGGACGTACGTTCGAGGCGTTTATGCCCCTTATCGCCGTCGCGGTTATCTATCTGATAACGGTTGTAATTCTTACAAAGGTTTTCGGCGTTGTCGAAAGGAGGCTGCGTAAGAGTGAAAGATAATAATTCGGACGTTATAATCAGCGTCAGAGATTTGAAAAAACACTACTCAGGCGGTAAGGTCAAGGCGTTAAACGGCGTAAATCTCGACGTTCATAAGGGCGAGGTAGTCGTTATAATAGGCCCGTCGGGAAGCGGTAAATCAACGCTCCTGCGTTCGCTGAATCTCCTTGAAATGCCGACGTCGGGAACGATTACGTTCGACGGAGTAAACATTACCGATCCAAAGAATGACATAAATCTTCACCGCCGTAAGATGGGAATGGTTTTTCAGCATTTTAATCTGTTCCCTCACATGACGATTATGAGGAACATGACAATAGCTCCGATAAAGCTTCTTAAAAAAAGCAGGACGGAGGCAGAAAAAACCGCGCTTGAGCTTCTCGAGAGAGTCGGACTTGCCGACAGGGCGAACGACTATCCCGCTCAGCTTTCCGGCGGTCAGAAGCAGAGAGTCGCGATTGTCCGCGCTCTTGCAATGGATCCGGACGTCATGCTTTTCGACGAACCGACGAGCGCACTTGACCCTGAAATGGTCGGCGAGGTTCTCGACGTTATGAAGGGACTTGCCGAAAAGGGCATGACCATGGTTGTCGTAACTCATGAGATGGGATTTGCCCGCGAGGTTGCGGACAGAGTTGTATTTATAGACGAGGGCATTATCATGGAACAGGGCGCGCCCGCGGAGATTTTCGACTCGCCCAAGACGGAGAGAGCAAAATCATTTCTGTCAAAGGTTCTGTAATTATAATAAGTATAAACATTAAACAGGGATTGCTTTTTTATAAGCGATCCCTGTTCGGCAAGGTGTAAAAAATTATGATAACGGTAAGAGAATTTAGAAAAAATGATATCCCTGCCATGACTGAAATCTGGAACTCTGTTGTCGAGGACGGCATAGCTTTCCCGCAGACGGAAACCATGAGCGAGCATGAGGCGGAAGAATTCTTTTCCTCTCAGACAAGGTCGGCGGTTGCGGTCGGCGAAAACGGCGAAATCTTCGGCTTGTACATTCTTCATCCCAATAACATAGGCAGATGCTCGCATCTTGCGAACGCAAGCTATGCCGTCAGAAAGGACGCACGCGGACTTCACATAGGCGAAAAGCTCGTTAAGGACTGCATGAAGAGCGGAGCCGAAGCGGGATATAGGATTTTACAGTTCAACGCCGTTGTTAAATCGAACGTACACGCAAGACATCTGTACGAACGCCTCGGATTCGTCCTGCTCGGAACGGTTCCCGGCGGATTCAGACACGATAACGGCGAGTATGAGGATATCTGCCTTTACTACGCCGAACTATAAAAAACGTATCTGCATTTTACATTAAGTTCAAATATTTTTTTGTTTTAACTATTGCAATATTTTAAATAATAGTGTATAATCTATGTCGTCGGTTAGCTGGTGTGGCTCAATGGCAGAGCAGCTCATTCGTAATGAGCAGGTTGTCAGTTCGATTCTGACCACCAGCTCCAATTTCCGCGGAGGGTATTCTTCCGCGGATTTTTGTTTTTAAATTTAAATCAAAATCCCGCGTCCCGGTTTTGCTCCGGCGCGGGATTTTTTTTGTGCGAATATTAAAATGTATATGTACCTGCGCCGACGCTGTATTTCTTCCCGTCGGGGAGGATTATATCGGCGGTGCAGTTGGGCGGGATTACAATATCGAATTTATACTCTCCGTTTTCTTTTCTCCAGCCTGATTTTACGGCGCCGAATATGCTTCTGTATTCCGCATTCGCAAACGTAAAATGACCGCCGGGGAGAGGCTTTATTATAAAGCGGTTTTCCCCGTCGACGTTGATTCCGCACATGGAGGAAAAAAGCCACTCGCATACCGCGCCCTTTGAATAATGATTCAATGAGCCGATTCCGTCCTGGGCATTGGTGCCCTCCCATGCCTCCCACACGGTTGTCGCGCCGGATTTACTCATAAAGAGCCAGCCGGGCATTTCCTCGTTTTCGAGAAGTCTGTATGCGTAAGAGACGTCTATGTCCGCGAGAACGCCGAGAATGAGGGGCGTTGAAAGAAATCCCGTTGCGACTCTCCATGAATAGCTGTCGAGCAATTGTATAAGGCGTTTTTTCGCATATTTTTTCTGACTGTCCGACAACAAATTGAACGCGAGCGGACGGACAAGCTTAGACTGCCTGTCGGTTTCAAGCGAATATTTTTTTGTTTCTGCGAGCTTTGAATATCCGATTCTCGCCTTGTTTGCATATCTTTTAAATCTGCGTGCGTCGTCGTACTTGTTTAAAGCAAGGGCGATTTCCGTCATACACTCGAGCATGTAAACTATATATGCCGTTGTTTCCTCGGGGTGGGGGGAAACAAAATCTGAGGTTGTGATTTTTCTGACGTCGGCGGGCTCCGCCCATTCGCCGTATGACTGACCGTAGTTTGAAATATATCTTACGTATTTTAAATTTATACCCGTCGGAACGGCTGTCGGGTATGGCTTTCCGAGCGTTTTTATTTTATAGTCGGCGTAACGCCTCATGTTTTCGTAAAACCGTTCGAGAACCGTGATATCGTTGTATTTTTTATAAATTCTGTACGGAATCAGCACGCCTGCGTCGCTCCAGCCTGCGGAGCCGTCCATCGCGTTCATGTAAAAATCCACTCCGCCCTTCGGAGCAATCTGCCTGAAGCATCCGTTTTTCTTCTGCTCGTCGCACAGGTCGCGTTCGAATTTAATCGCGAACGGCGCATATGAGAAAAGATAGCTCGCCGTGTTTAAGAAAATCTGCGCGTCACCCGTCCAGCCGTGACGTTCTCTTGTGGGGCAGTCGGTAGGCAGGTCTGTACTGTTGCTTTTCGCCGACTGCTTCGTTGCCTCGAAAAATTTGTTCAGAAGTCCGTTCGAGCTTTCGAAAAATCCCGTCTCCTCCATGTCTGAATAAACGGCGATTGCGGTAAAATCGTCTGCGGTAAATTCGACGTCGGTTTCGATTAACGCGTATCTGAAGCCGAAAATCGCAAAGCGGGTTTTATATTCGTTTGCTCCGTCTTTGCACGTATATTCGACTCTCTGAAGAGGAGTCGTTATTTTTTTATTAGAGCACTGAATATTTTTAAGCGTCAGCTCTCCGTCTTTATCAAGTAATTCGCCGAGAGTTATTTTTATTTTTTGACCCTTTCGGGCATTTAATTTAAACGAAATGAATCCCGCGAGATTTTGCTTGAAGTCGATTATTTTTTTACCTGATTTTGAAATGAGAATTTCGCCCTTGTATTTCTCCTTCTCTGCGATGGGAACGTTGTCGGACGCGCTTGGAATAACGGAGTGCTCCGTGACCCGCGCGCGGAAACGGTATGACGGCGTTCTGTACGCTTCGATTATCTCGCCGTCCTTGTTGTCGGCAAAACGAACGTCGGAATCGTTTGACCAGCTCCATGTTTCGTCAGTCGAAATTCTCTGACTTGCTTTGTTTTTATATTTAATATCTATCTGTGCAATTATTTTGGTTTCGGTTCCGTATTGGTTTCTGAGTCCCCACGCCCCGCACGAGCCGCGGTACCATCCGTCGGCGAGACAGAGCGTTATTTCGTTCTTTTGTTTTATGAATCCGGTTATGTCGTACGTCTGATACTGAACGCGCCTGTTGTAGTCCGTAATGCCGGGAGCCAGCGGAAACGAGACTCTTGTCCCGTTTATTTCGGCTGTGTAGATTCCGCACGCGCTTATATAGAGTCTTGCCGAGAGCACCTCGCCGTCGGCTGTGAATTCCTTTTTAAAGCAGTCGGCGGGGTAACGTCTTTTTTTGTCGGCGAGATAATTTCCCGTTATCCATTTCGCATTAAAATTCCTTATTCCGTATTCAAAGAACGCCTCCTCGCTCGGCTCTCCCTGCTTGCCGAACTCGTCCCAGAGTGTTATATGAAAAGTAAATCTTTTTGAGTCTGCGAATTCTATCGGTACGGCGTATCTCATCGAGTCAGACTCAATTCTGCCGCTGTCAAAGCCGTCGGCGGTAACTCTGTACGCCGTCTGTTTTATGCCTTCGCCGCAGATCCACATTATACGCGGAGAAGAAATGTCGATTCCGAGCGGATTTTTTAAGTATTCCGTTCTTATATTAACAGCCTTCATCGTTCAATTCCTCTTCTTTCCTTCTTTTTATTTCCGCCTGCTCCTTGTCAATATATTTTTCAACGCTTAAAAAGGCGAGAATTACTATAAGTATTACGGCGGTAATCGTTTCAAGCCCCACAAATGAAAACGTTATCGCATTCTTTGTTGCGGCGGACTGAATCGCGGCGGCTGTTTCTCCGTTTACTATTGACGGAGCAATATATCCGCTTTTTGACAACAGGGCGTTGAAAAGTCCCGTGACTATTCCGACGCTTGTAACGGCTATTATGTTGTAAACCGACATGGCTATGCCGTCGCAGCGGAAATTATGCTTATATTCGAGATGGTCGAGAACGTCCGCGAACAGCGCCATAAACACGTATGAGCAGGGAAGTCCGCCGATATTCTTTATAAACTGCCCTATAAGCACGGTTACCATATTTGTCGGGCATATCCAGCAAATTGCACTGCCGATTGAATAAAGCGCAAAGCCCGCTATGGTCAGGTTCCGTTTCCCGAATTTTTTTGCGAGGGGCCATACTATAAATATGCCCAGTCCCATGGGAATACCGCCGATCACGGAGAGCATGGTCTGCGTTTTACCGTCGTTGTAGGTGCCGAGGACATAGTTGCAGAAATATACAAGCCCGAGATTTTTGAATTGAGTTCCGACAGTGTAAATCAGGAAATAGAGCAGAATCAGCACCATGTATTTGTCTGTAAAAATTGCCTTGAGCAGATTTTTATACGGGATTTTTTTCTCCTCTTTTTTGTTGATATCCTCCAGTGTAACGCGCTCTTTTGTGAAGTAATACTCCATAAGAGTAAGAGGCAATGCCAGGCATGACAGAATGCTCATGGTGACAATCCACTTTGATTTGTCAACACCGAGCTGCGGCATAATCAGCATAGGGAATATGAGAGCAACGATGATACCGCTCATCATAATGGTTGAAATCTGATTAAACACGGAAAGCGAACCTCTTTGTTCGGTATTTCTTGTCGACAATGGAACCATAAGATTATGGCTCATATTGTATATCGTATAGGAAAATGAGTAAAAGAGATTATACGAAAGCATTACCCATATTACCTGAACCGTTTCGCTTTTCTGCGGTACTGTAAAAAGAAGTATTCCGCTTACCGCGACGAGAGGAGCCGACAACAGCAGCCACGGACGCGCTTTGCCCTGTGCGGTTTTCGTGCGGTCGATTATGTAACCCATCAATACGTTTGTTATCGCGTCGATGATTTTCGATATTATCGGAAATACGGTCAGAAACGCTCCGCCCCAAATTGTTGTCAGCTTTAATACGTCTGTGTAGTAAACATTCAGATATGTTGCGAGCACAGCGTTCAAAAGCAATGCGCCCGACGGACCGAGCAAATATCCCAGCCACTTTTCACTTGCCTTTACATTATCACTTTTCACCCTGCTGCCGAGCAGCGGCGAGTTTAATTTATTCGTCATAATTTTACCCCTTTGTTCGGTTTTATATTCATTAAAGTGTTTCGCCGTTAGACTCAATCACTTCTTTATAAAAATAAGCTGAATCTTTGAGTGTTCGCTTCTGCGTTTTATAGTCGATATGGATTAAACCAAAGCGCGGACTATAACCCTCTGTCCACTCAAAATTATCCATCAGCGACCAATACTGATAGCCGAGCACATCGTATCCTTCGTTTACTGCACGCTTAACTCCGCCAAGATAGTCACGCATAAACGCAATTCGTTTTTCATCGCGCACCCTGCCGTCCGTACCCGCGCAGTCGTTGTCTGCCATTCCGTTTTCGGTAACCATAACAGGCAGATGATAACGCTCGCTGTAAAACCTGATTGTCCAATACAGCACATCGCCGTCAATCGCCCAGCCCATACTTGTTTTTCGGCTTTCGTCAAGTCTGCGTTTTGATACTCCGTACGGCTGATAAACGTTCAATCCCACGAAATCAAGCGGTTGATAAATCTCTGCCATATCTCTTTCCTGTGTTTTGAAAACGCCGTAGGCGGTAACGGGTCTGCCGAGCAAAATCGGGTCGGACCACCAACGATTGTTCATCAGTCCAATGCCGGAATTAAAGGTTTTGCGTCTTGCTGTTTCAATTTCGGACGCGCTGTCATCCTTTGGAATAAACGCTCCTGCCGCCATAGCTATTCCGATTTTCGGAGGTTTTTTTGCATATTTGCGAATTATTTTAACCGCACCTGCGTGGGCAAGCATACAAATTCGTGATGCCTTCGGAATGTTTTGCAGTCCGAACTTGAACGGAGCGTGCACCGCATAGCAATAACCGAGCATAATGAAGCACTGCGGTTCGTTCATCGGTATCCAGCAGGTCACCCTGTCAGATAAAGCGTCAACCAGAATTTTTGTATATTTTTCAAAAAGCGGTATAATTTCCTCGCTCAAAAATCCGCCCTTTTGATGCACCCAAATCGGCAGGTCCCAATGATAAACGGTCACAAGCGGTTCAATGCCGGCTTTTTTGAGTTCATCAACCAAATTGACGTAAAAATTCAACCCCTCCTGACTGATTTCGTTTTCCCTCGGCTGAATCCGTGACCAGCTTACAGAAAAACGATACGATTTCAGTCCCATTTCCTTCATCAATGCAATGTCTTCCCCGACTCTGTGAAAATGGTCGCAGGCTGTATGGCAATTCGCACCGCCCTTGATTTTGCCGGCGGGTGCCGAATCCCAAATGCTCGGTGTTCTGCCGTCTTCGTTCCATCCGCCCTCAATCTGCGCTGCCGCTGTCGCTGCGCCCCATAAAAAATCATCTCTGAATTTGTTTTTCATATTTTCTCCTTAGCCGTTTATAAAGTTGTAAATATCCTTTGCCGCAACAACCTTGTATTTGCCGGTGAACACATGCGGTTGACCGTTATACATAATCATTTTGCAATGCTCTTTATTTTCGCTGTTATAATAGCTGCAAAGCTCGGTTGAATATTTGTCGGGCACGATTTTGTCGTTGTTTCCCTGCAAAAGTAAAACAGGATTTTTATAGTTGTTAACATTGTACTGTGCGCCTGTTTCGTATGCTTGTTCGTTCAAGAAAATAGCAGGGTACTGCAAAATTATTCCCTTTATGTCATCTGTATGCGTTACGGCACATGTAGCAACCGTTACACCGCCCATACTGCTTCCCAAAAGATAAATGTTGTCCTTGTCCACAAAATCAAAAGTCTTGACCTTTTCGATAACCGCATTCAAATCCTCAACCTGCAACAAAACCTTGTTCACATAAGCGTCATTATCTGATTTCGGCGTACTCTTAAACCACTTTGTTCCTTTCGGTCCCGTGCTTTTTGAAGTCCAACCGTAAAAATCAAAGGCGTAGCACGCAATTCCGCTTTCTGCAAGGCTTTTAAGCGTTGTTATATCCGATTTGCGCGCCGGTTATGATTAAACCCGACAGGCAGGCAAGCGCCAATGAAGCAAATGAGATGACTGCAATTTTTACACCCTTTTTCATCATTCATTCTCCTTGAAATTTAATGAATACAAATTTAATTTGCCTTTGCCGAAAAATCGGACGGAAAGCTCTTGCTTGTCTTTCTTTTCAACCCGGTAATCAAGTGCAGCCGTTTTTCTGCCAAACGGATTTATGCGTTTTTCTGCAATCGTTTTGCCGTTTGCTAAGATTTTAATTTCACCGTCTGCGTTTGAATCGATATCCAATTCGAGCGTGCCGTTCTGTTTTTCAAAATCAAACCATTTGTAGGTGATTACGGTCTTGCCGTCTATGTTCGCAATGTATCTTTCACCGTTTTTGTGCGTCACCGTCGGGATAGGCTTTTTGTATTGTCTGTTTGAAACTCTCGGCATTTTGCCGTTTGTAATATGACAGGCAATCACGGCAGGGTATCTGCCCTTGGCAATCAACGGCTTTGCGTTTAGTCCGCATGAGCTGATTTCCGTCTGCTCAATGCTTCCGTCTGACTTGATTTCGATAGGCTCTGCACAGGCCTGACGGCTGTAATCACTGCCGTGAGTGAGCCTGTGATAAAACACATACCACCTGCCGTTTATGCACTCAATGCTTCCGTGCGTTGTACCGACGGCGTTCAGACTGTCCTTTTCTTTTCTGCCGTTCAATCCGATGTCGCCTGCGGAAACAATCGTGCCTGCGTATTTGAAATCCTTATCGGGATATTTGCTTGTGCCGTAGCACAGCTCGTGATTGAGCTGCGAAGAATAAACGAAATAATACGTATCATTTATTTTTCTTATGGATGCTCCTTCAAAAAATCCGTGTCCCTCAAAATCCGTACCTCTTGTCCTTTCGGGAATAATGCGAACTGCGTCTGTCTTCACGGTCAGCATATCGTCGCAAAGGGTAATCATATTTGCGCCCCAAACGCCGGGTTCTGACAAAATTTCGTCCTTGCTTTTGCCGTATATTTTTTCGAAAATCGGTGCTCCGACAGCCTTTAACGGCTTTGGCAGGCACATCCCGCGAGGCATGGCAGTGCCGTAATAAAGTCTGATTACACCGTTATCATTCATCACGGCAGGATCAAAGCAAACAAATTTATTAAACATTGTTCCGTCTTGATTTTTTACATAGCCGAGATATTCGTATTTCCCGTCAGGCGTATCACAAACGGCAGCGCTGATGGGACCGAAATAACCGCCGTTTCCCTTGTAACCCGCAAGGCAGTAATACAAATAATATCTTCCGTCATTGCCCATGACAACATCAGGCGCATATAAATAAGGGCGTTCCGCGGTGTAAAGTGCGTCCTGCTTTGCACTGTAATTTATGCCCTTGCTGCTCCAATCGCTCAAATCGTCAAGCGGTGCGGAAAAGAATTCGTAATCAAGTGCGCAGAATGTGTCGCCGCCCTCTTGGTCGTGACTGCCGAATAAATACACTCTGTCTCCGAAAACATGCGGTTCTCCGTCAGGAATATATTTATCAAGCGGTAAAAACGGATTAAATACCTGATTTTTCAAAATATCACCCCTTGACTTTTTTGCTGTGTTGGTTTACATTTTAATTATAGCAACACTGTGTTGGTTTAACAATCATCAGTTTATGTAAAGGCGGCTGCAAAACCGACATTTTTATGCGAAAGCGACGTGATAATGTGAATAAAAAAGATAATCAGCGTACGCGTATTTCAAAACTTCTGTTCAGAAACGCACTTACAGATCTTATAAAAGAAAAAGGGGGCGTCTCTAAAATTTCCGTTCGCGAACTGTGCGAACGCGCAGAACTTAACCGCTCGACATTTTACGCGCATTATTCGGAGCCTAAGGATATACTTGACGAGATAGAGTCCGAAATTCTCACCGAAACCGAGGAACATTTAAAAAAGATAGGCGGAGAAACCGACGCGGGCGCGCACAGGTATATCGTATCGTTTCTTAAATTTATAAGACAGAACGATAAAACGTTCCGCGTTCTTTTAATCGACAGCGCGGATCCCGAATTCCGCACGAGGTTTATGAATCAGTCGATAGTTCAGTTTGTTTCGAATCTGCGTATAGATCTGCCCGAGCGTATCGAGCAGTATGTTTTTTCGTATATTTTAAACGGCAGTACCGGGATTATAATACAGTGGATACGCTCCGATTATTCGATTGACGAAAACGAGACGGCGGATCTGCTGTTTTCGATAAACCAGAGCGCGCTGAAAAATTTAGACGGAAAATTGTAACATGTTTTATATCGACATTGTTTAATAATATTTTATTGACAATATGTTAATAAAAAAGTACAATTGATTTATAAACGGAGGGATATATTATGCGTCTACACAGAAAACGGGTTTGTTCGGTGCTTTTGTCGGCTGTTATGCTTATATGCGCTTTGTCCGTCGGCGTTTTTGCCGATTCCGAAAAGCCCGAAGTTATTCTGACAAGCGAGATCGACGCCGAAAACGGAACCGTCGCGCTGGATGTTTCTGTTGTTAATTTAAAGGGATACACCTCCGCCGCCGTTTTCGTCTCATATTCGGATAAAGAGGTCGAATTCATAAGTGCGTCCGATCCCGAAACGGGGCTTTCGTGTGCGGACAGAGTTTATACCGACGACTGCGTTATTTCCGCCGCCGTCATGGCTTCGTCCGTTTTTGACGAGGATGAATATTCACTCGGCAGATATGTTTTTAAGGTTCTCGATTCCGTCGGCGAGGTCACGTTTAAAATTCTCGGCGAAAAGCCGTTTTTGAGCAGGGCTTTCAACGAAAACGAGTCGCCCGTTCTTATCGGTACTTTTGACTATAAGGCGTTCGAGGGCTGTTTCCATTCCGACAGGGAAATTATTCCCGGGTATGCTCCGACATGTACCGAACCGGGGCTTTCCGACGGCGCGAAATGTAAAAGCTGCGGTAAAATTGTTGTTGAGCAAAAGGAGATTGCGCCTCTCGGTCACGATGTAAAGGACGGAATCTGCACCGTATGCGGGGCGAAAGTCGTTACGGAAAAACCGACTCTCAAAGACGGCGCGGATTATATAATTGACTATGATAAAAAAACGGTCACCGTTTTCCCTGCGGGTACGAATCCTCTTTCCGTCCTCGAATTCCGTTCGAAGTTTAACGAATCGCTTTTATTCGGCGAGGACGCGTTCAGTATCGTAAACGGACTTAAATTCGTATGCGGGGACGAGTATACAATTATATTAAAAGGTGACGTTAATTCCGACGGCAGAATAACCGCTTCGGATGCGAGAACGATTCTGCGTATCGCGGCGAAACTCGAAACGCCCGGAGAAGCCGTGAGGGCTTCGGCAGATATTAATTCCGACGGAAAAATAACCTCGGCGGAAGCGAGAATCGTATTGAGATTTTCCGCGAGACTTTCGCAGTCGGTGAAAGAATAAAAGTTATCCGACAAATTTATTATAAAAAGTTTTGATATTCGGTGACCGCAAAAGACAGCCTAACTCTATAAACCCAAAATACACCGCTTACGCCTTTGGTGTCCTGTACGCCTAAAAACTTACAAGCATTGCGTTGTCTGACCGCGTTAAACTGCGTCTTTAAACTCGACAGACTGACTGATTTCAAGTTTCTTTAACGCAGCCGAAGCGGAAAGAGGGCGGATATATTCCTTTGCGGTTTGACTGTAAGTTGATTCAATAATTTATTGTTGACAAAACCGAAAGTTTGTTTTATAATAAAATTGTATCATTATACAGGTGGAATATACCCGCCGGGAACAGGAGGTTTTTTATATGAAAAAAATAATTTCCGTAGTTTTATCAGTCATTATGATGCTTTCGGCTTTATCGGTTCTTGCTTTTGCCGCAGATACCTATACCGTAACGTTTACTGACATGGATTATGCGATGAAATACAGAGACGACCAGATCGGCAGACGCGGTTTCACTCTCGGCAAGGATTATTATTTTACATACACCGATGCTTCGGGCAAAACGGTAGAGGTTAAGAAGGACGGCACGCAGGTCAAGGTACCTGCCGGCAGAGCGTTCTCCTGCTTCGTAGTTCTTGCCGATTATATCGAGCCTACAACGCTCCGCGTTATGGCTTATCCCACGTCCTCACCTGTCGCGAGTCTTTATGACCCGATTGACGGCTCTCCGTACGGCAAGTACAGCGTTAACAAGAGCTCGGATTCCTCCTACGGTATTATCGTTAAGCAGGATATGACCTTATCAGTTTCCGAGTATCATCTCTACAACGACGGTTTCCTTTACACTCTTAAAGGCAATAAATATTTCGACGTTACGAGACTTAACGATAACGGCAAGGGAACAATAGGCGATAAGAATTATGAGCCCGTTTTAAATGAGAGACTTATCTACTGGCATCAGGATCTTTACTTTATGATTACGCTCCCGTCTCCCGAGAGCGATCCGAAGCATTCGTATAACTACGATACCTATACCGTAACATATACGCAGAAGCTTAAGGGCGAGGTTGTAAAGCAGGAGGTTCTTACTCCCGTATGGACGAGCAGCGACGGTTATTCAAAGATTTACTGCGCAAAGGACTGCTATAACGACATTTCTATTTCCATAAACGGTGTTGTCGACTTCACATTCGATATGATAAAGGAAGTTTTCGAGGACCTTAAAAAAGGGAATATTGATATGGAGAATATCGGTTCTTTAAACTTCGGTGCGTTCGACCTTACCGCACTTATCGCGTGGATTAACGGTCTTATCAAGCTTATCAAGAATATCCTTGCAGGCTTCGGCGTAGGAAAATAACGCTGTCCGGATACGAATTTAACGTATTTCGAATAAAATGAACCGTACGTTTTCGGTGACGCGCCGAGCGTATACCGATATAATCGTACGGCTGATAAATCAGCTTTCATCGTTCTTTGCAAGACATATCCCATAAAACAAAGAGAGTCGGGCGGCAACCCGGCTCTCTTTGTTTTATCGGTGATCAGCGGATAATATTATGTAATTTTCACCCGCTGCCCGCTGTAAACAATAATTTACCGAGGTAAATTATTGTTTCAGTAATTAGTGGTCAGTGATTA
>UQQT01000040.1 GCA_900543395.1 uncultured Oscillospiraceae bacterium
TGTTATCGTCCGCCGAAGCGTACATAGCGGGAATTGCAGAAAGCAAAAGAACAAATGTCAGTAAGAAAGCAAGAGATTTTTTCATAAAAAGTAATACTCCTTATATTATTTATCTGCGGGGAAAGAAGTAATCAATCGCGCCGCGTATTGCTCAACATATCTTGAATCTGCGGCGGTTATACTGCCGTCTCCGTCAACATCAGCAAGTATCTGCTGCAATGATGTCGGAGTTTCAAGTTTTGAAGAAAACCGTAATACTTTTCTTGCGTCAGTGACTGTTATTGAACCGTCAAGATTAACATCACCTCTATAATAAAAGTTTTCCGGAGTCTGTTGATATTTCCATACTCCGCCGGTACCCGGATCAAACCATAAATTATTTAATCCGATTCGTAATGCATTCTTGTCATGACGCGTTGCCTTTGAAAAAGAATACGAATATGAGAAAATACTATCATAATTATCTCCATCAAGATCATCAATTCCCCATAAGTGTCCCAATTCGTGAGCTGCTAATATTTTTTTATCATTTGCATTGTAATTCTTTGTTTCACCATAAAATTTTATTTCCGCATCATTGCCGCCTTTTCTTATATGCTGAGAACTATCACACCCATTTAATGAAGTAAGTGCCGCATAATCACTTGGATGATTTATCGGATCATATTTAAGAATTACATGAGCATTTGATTTTGAAGTCTCATTCAAACTAATCATACTATCCCAAGCATCTGCAGCCGCAGCTGACAATGCATTTTTATAATTATTTTTGACAGTACTGTTTTCCCAATAATAATTTAAATTTTTGCCGTCAATATGTGCTGAATTCATGATAGCAAAGGTGTACGTTGAATTGACATTATTCGCAGAATATGTATTAGCCCACGATTCAAGCCTATGAGCGTCAACGGAAAATACAAAAATAGACATTAAAGAAAGTATTGTAACTAAATTAAATATTCTTTTAAAAAAACGTTTACTATATTTTTTTATCATAATTTCACATCCTTTTTTTTATTCTCAAGAACGCAATTCTTTTATTATTTGTTCAAAGTCATATAAAGAAATAGGCACATATTCGTCATTCTCCGATAATGTATTATCTGTTATTGCATTTGTTTTAGCATTTACAGGTGCATAGTTCATATTATTAAGATATTCATTATAAACAAACGCGACCCCATTTTCTACGGGAATAACACTATTCCAAATAGCTCCGGAAATAACATCTGATTGTTTTAGGGATATATCGTTCAGCAAATAACTATCTTCGTAATTTGAATTTCGATAGTATAAATCATCCAAAATCCAACAATTAGTGAAAATATAATTTCTACCTTTTATAAGCTGAACGGACTCTGAACTAACTGAATCAATATCATACGTAAACAGAATATTAATATATTCACTTACTCTATTATTGTTATTGATCTGACCAAATAATATTTTATCAACTTTGACTTTAACAATTGTTCTTTCATATGGACCATATGATTCATTATTGGAATCGGACCAAGAGATTTTCTTTTTCTCTATTTTTTCAACTTTTCCCTCAAAACAAATATTATTGTATTGATATTCACCGTCCGTTCCATTAACTATATTATCAACATTAAATGCAGATCTAGTTGCATAAGATTTTTTAAGAGAAGTAATATTGCCTGTTTTTAATACGAATACAGTTGTCAACAACAACATAAAAACAATTAGACAAATGGACACTAAGTATAGTATGTAATTTTTCTTTTTAATTTTTTGCATAGTTGTTTCTCCTTTATTCTTATATTCAATTCAAGTTGCAAATAACTACACCATTGTTATCACCTCAATTTCCACATTATTTCTTTTTCAAAGATATTATACCATACTAATTATAACTTTTCAACATATTTTTTTCATTTTTGCATTTTTTTATATCATATATCAATATTTATTATACAAAAATACAACATAACGGCTCCGAAATCAATCGGAACCGCCGTGTTTTCATATTAATATTATCATATCAAATATTAGTATCAACAGGATCAAATACGGTCTGAAGCTTCGCGGCAACTCTTAATATCGAGCGTGCGTCCGAAGCGTTAACGGCTCCGTTTTTGTCAACGTCGGCAATTACGTCAAGTTCTCGAGTCGAAGAATCAAGCTTCGCGGCAAGTCTTAATGCAAGTCTTGCGTCGGCGGCTGAAATTTTATCGTCCGAATTTAAGTCGCCCAATCTGCCGTTTATAAATGTAATATAAACCTTGCCCGTCAGGAATTCCAACACGAATACGTCCCCGCTTTTGAGCGTTTTTACATATTCGTCATTGAATTTAACATTCATTCCGAAACGGTAATAGTATGTTATATCATACATTTTTCCGTCGACTTTTTCACCGTTTTTCGTCATCGAAACGAATAGGTCTTTCCTTACCGCCGCCTCATTTATCCCGGCGAATCTAACTGAAAAACCTTCATCGGTTTTTAGCATATTGATTTTCATTTCGTTCGACGAATAATCCTCGGTAACTTTTAATACGGCAAGGTCAAAGTCTACCCTTTTAAAAATAACGTCTATAAAAGAATTTCCTTCATTGAGTGTTTTAAGATATTCTTCTTTAAAGGATATAAAAGTTTTTCCTTCTTTTTCGTATACGGTGTAGTTTTCTTTTCCGATCGGTTTACCGGACAGCATCAAATTCTCCAATTCATCGGCTTTGACAAACTCGCGTCCGTTTACGGATTCGGGCAAATCGATTTCCGTCTCGCAGTCACCCTTGCCCGTCCAAACCGGGAATGAAATAACCAAATCCTTGATAATTATTCTGTTATCGTCCGCCGAAGCGTACATAGCGGGAATTGCAGAAAGCAAAAGAACAAAAGTCAATAAGAAAGCAAGAGATTTTTTTAACATGAGAACAGCCTCCTTGGTTTGTGTACCCGCCGTCAAAAGCGGTATATTTGATTATTTTTTAACGCAAAACAGATGTATAGTCATATTTTGCAATTTAATATTAACATATTGTATAATATATTTCAAGATATTATTCGAATTTTATATAATATTAAGGAAAACTTGAAAATTTATAAAATACAAATTATCCGACCGTCTTATAAAATTTATTATTGACAAAAGACGAAAAACAGTATATAATATCACCTGTCGCAGGACATGGGGGCGTAGCTCAGCTGGGAGAGCGCCACACTGGCAGTGTGGAGGTCATCGGTTCGATCCCGACCGTCTCCACCATGTAAAAAACCGAGGTTATAAGCCTCGGTTTTTTGTTTTACCTATTCTGAAAAGAAGAAATGCAATATCAAATCGTGATTTAGTAAACCGCAGTTTGATTTTTTTAATCGAAAATGGTCATTCGGCTTCTTCCTAAGCGCCGAAAGAATACATAAAACGTGTCCTTGCACACACCTGAAATTTTGCCGGCGCGAAGCTCTGTATTTTTATTTTGCCGTAATAACTATAAATACGGACGTGTTCGCCTCAACAAAAAGGCTTAAATCGATTTCGCCTCCGCACTCCGTCTCCTCGCTCGTAAAGTCAAGGGCGGAGCACTCGACATATTTATCGCGCAGTTCGTTTTCATATTTCTCTCTCAACTCGTCGGAGAGAATATTGCCGTCAAGCGTATACGCGTCGGGTGACCACGACATTGCCGTTTTATCCTTAATATATTTCCGTGCGTCGGACTGCCATTCGTCGAAAAAATTACAGTCGGAATCTATTCTGTACGTCTTTATTTCAATTTTTTTACCGTCAAAATCGGGCGCATTTATCTTAAAACTCATTTTGCTCGGCGTAAAATAATTATACAACTCCTTAAAATTATACGCCATAATATTTATAACGCCGTTTTCTTTATCGTAACTTGCGAACGAACCTTTTTCGTTTTTCTTTGACCCGTTGGTTTTGCTCTCGACAGAAACAGCCGAAGCTCCCGCAAATTTCGAAAAACGCTCCGCCGTGTGATACGCAACCGACGGATAACCGTTAACCGAGCCGCCGCTCGTGTAGCCCCACGAAGAGAACCAGTCCGCGCCTGCCTCGCTTATCTCCTTATAAAGCTTTGCGTCATACGCCGACTGAATATTCCAACCCACGGCTCTCGGAACAAGGGCTTCAGCGTCTTGCCCGTAATTACCGGTTAATATTCTTCCCTCGTCAAAACCGTAATCGAGTCCGTAAAGTCCGACAGACTCCGCGCAGCCGCGTAAGAATTCAATGCACTCGGCAGGTCTCATACCGGAGGTTTTTTTCGTTTATCTTGCTGTCATAAAACGACGACGAAAGATAGCTTATATGCGTGCCTTTTTCTCCTGTCGCGTAATTCGTTCCGTTTGCACAGTGAGCGATAAAATCGCGTTCATCCCAAAGCCCCTCGATAACCGTCATAGAGTGCGCGCCGACATAAACATCGTCTCCGAGCTCGTCTGTCAAAGCCTTTACGGAATAATCGTAAATTTTGCAATACTCGACAAACGAAGCCTCCGGATCCTTATCGCCGGCATAGAACCAGTCGTTGTTTTCATACTCGGTAAATACGCCGAAACGCCATGTTTTAACCTCATCGAGTCCGAAGTTATCTATAAGCGCGCCGAGATACGCAATTAAGAAACGGTACCATTCGTCATAATCTGCGGGCGGTCTTACGTTCGAATTCATACTGCCGATAATCGGGTCGTCCGAAAGCTTCAGCGGAACGTTGCCGAGCTTGATAAAGGGCTTCGCTCCGAGGTTGAGAATACCCCGGCATGAAGCAATAATCCGGCTGAAATCGTAGTCGTCAAGCACCGTCCGGCCGAGCGGTTCAACAAACGGATCGTCGTTTTCGTTTCCGCCCGTGGCTCGCATTAATTCAATATATCTGACGAACGAGATAACGTCGTTTTCGCCGTCCGGCCGCGTATTTTCGTCAAATTCGTACGGGTTCCGGCAGTTAAGCGTATTAACAACGTTTTTCACTTCATATAATTCATTTGTCGTGTCGATTGAGAAATCGGCAGAATTCATAAACGGAAAAAGAGAAGCAAAAAACATTGCAATGCTCATAAAAAACGATGCGATTTTCGGTGACAGGCTCCATAAATTCATAACACAAACCTCCATAAAATTAATTTGGATACGTTTATATTTTAATTTCCCCAAAATTTTCTGTCAAGGCTTCTGTACTGAATTGCCTCCGCGATATGCTTAACATCAATAATGTCGCTTCCGTCAAGGTCTGCAACGGTTCTGGCAACCTTTAAAACCTTGTCGTAGCCTCTCGCAGAGAGTCCGAGACGGTCAAACGCATTTTTTAGCATGGACGAAGCCGTATCGGTCATAACGCAGTATTTTCTTACCGCTTCGGCTGTCATTTTGGCGTTCGAGGATATACCGTCGTTTTTAAAACGCTCTCTCTGAATATCTCTCGCTTTGTCGACGCGCTTTTTAATCTCCGCGGAGCTTTCTCCCTGCTGAACGTCGGACAGCTCGTCGAAATCAACCGGCGGAACCTCTATATGTATGTCGATTCTGTCTATCAAAGGTCCCGAAACCTTTGACATATAACGAGTTACCGCCCCCGGAGAGCACGTGCATTTTTTTGTCGGATGTCCGAAAAATCCGCACGGACACGGATTCATAGCGCATACAAGCATGACCGAACACGGGTACGTTACGGCTCCGGCAACTCTCGAAATCGTGATAACGCCGTCCTCTATCGGCTGTCTCATAACCTCCATCGCGGAGCGTGAGAATTCGGGCAGTTCGTCGAGGAATAAAACGCCGTTGTGCGAAAGTGACAGCTCGCCCGGCTTCGGAACGGTACCGCCGCCCGCAAGTCCCGCCGCCGACACCGAGTGGTGAGGAGAACGAAACGGACGCGTCTTTATAATCGGAATCTTATCGTTAAGAAGTCCCGCTATCGAAAATACCTTCGTCGTTTCGAGCGATTCCTCAAACGTCATGTCGGGCAGAATTCCCGGGATTCGCTTTGCAAGCATGCTCTTTCCCGAACCGGGAGGACCGACCATCATTACATTATGACCGCCCGCCGCCGCGACTTCAAGCGCGCGCTTCGCCTGCATCTGCCCCTTAACGTCCGCAAAATCGGGGACGGTCTGTAAATTATCGAACATATCGGCATACGGAAATTCGGCCTTTTCAATCACGCATTTGTTTTTGAAATAATCTAAAATCTGTTTTACGTTTGAAACGGGATAAACGTCTATCCCCTCTACGACGCTCCCCTCCGACGCATTCGCAGCGGGGACAAAGAAGCGCTTTATTCCGTTTTTTCTCGCCTCGATAGTAAGAGGAAGCACACCGTTTATCTTACGCACCTCTCCGCCGAGCGACAGCTCGCCGACAAACGCGCAGTCGGAAAAATCGCCCTCGAGCTGACCCGTCGATTTCAATATAGCAATGAGAATCGGCAGGTCGTAAATAGGTCCCTCCTTCTTAACGTCGGCGGGCGCAAGATTCATCGTTATATGAACATACGGAAACGTATACCCGCTGTTACGCATGGCGGAGCGGACGCGCTCCTTTGACTCGCTGACCGCGGTATCGGGCAGACCGACGATATCGAAACGGAACTTTCCCTGCGAAATATCCGCCTCGATACTGACAGGAAACGTATGCATGCCGAATATGCCGACGCTGTTTACGGAAGAAAACATGAAGAAGCCTCCGAACATTTGTTTTAAAATATTGTATATTTTTTTCTGTAATTTGTCAACTCTTTATTTTGTCATAAAAATTATTTACAACGGCAAAATTATCGTATATAATATATCTGTATGTATAAATTTAAGAAACAAGGTGTTACTATGTCCGAATATGATAAATTATACGAGCTTTGGCTTGAAAAAGCGGATAGAGATCCCGATTTGAAAGAGGAACTCGAATCCGTAAAGGGAAACGAAAAAGAAATTCTTGACAGATTTTATAAAACGCTCGAATTCGGCACGGGCGGACTGCGCGGAGTTATCGGCGCGGGAACCAACAGAATGAACGTCTACACCGTGGCTCAGGCTACGCAGGGACTCGCGGATTACCTCAACGCGAATTTCGAATCGCCGAGCGTCGCGATCGCTCACGATTCGAGAATAAAATCCGACCTGTTCGCAAAAACCGCGGCGGGCGTACTTGCGGCAAATTCGATCAAGGTTTATTTCTACGACGAATTAATGCCCACACCCATGCTGTCGTTTGCGGTTATCAGACTTCACTGCTCGTCGGGTATCGTAATCACCGCCTCGCACAACCCCTCTAAATACAACGGCTACAAGTGCTACGGTCCCGAGGGCTATCAGATGACGGACGAAGCGGCTAAGGAAACGCTTTCTTATATAAACAAGGTTGACATTTTCTCGGGCATCAAAATCATGGACTTTGACGAGGCTCTCGCCGATGATAAAATCGACTTTATCGAGGACTGGGTTAAAGAGGAGTTTTATGAGGAAGAACTCAAATGCCGTCTTGAAAAGGACGTATGCGAAAAATCGGGAATCAAAGTTATCTACTCACCTCTTAACGGTACGGGAAACAAGCCGGTACGCCATATTCTTAAAAAAATCGGAGTCGAGAATTTAAGAATCGTTCTCTCGCAGGAACACCCCGACGGAACTTTCCCGACCTGCCCGTTCCCGAACCCCGAGATAAAGCAGGTATTCGAAGAGGGAATGAAGATGGCAAAGGACTTCCCCGCCGACATTCTCCTTGCAACCGATCCCGACTGCGACAGAGTCGGAATCGCGGTTCTCGACAACGGAGAATATAAGCTGATGAGCGGAAACGAAGTCGGATGCATGCTCACACAGTATATTCTCTCTCGTCTCAAAGACCAGGGCAGACTGCCCGAAAAGCCCGTAGTCGTAAAGACGATAGTTACGACCGAGCTTGTCCGCGCGATAGCAAACGACTATAACTGCGAGATGTTCGATCTGCTCACGGGATTTAAATATATCGGCGAGCTTATCGAAAAACTCAAGGCTAAGGGCGAAGAGGACAGATACGTTCTCGGATTTGAGGAAAGCTACGGCTACCTCACCGGCACGCACGTACGCGACAAGGACGCCGTAAACGGTTCAATGATGATAATTGAGATGGCGGCTTACTATAAATTACAGGGCAAAACGCTCATTGACGTAATGAACGGAATTTACGAAAAATACGGAATGTATTTGAATTCGCTCTTTAACTTCGGATTCGAGGGCGCGGACGGCATGAAGAAGATGTCCGGCATGATGGAGAGCATGAGAGAAAACGCCCCTAAGAAAATAGCGGGAATGACCGTCGAAAAAATCGCCGACTACGAAAGAAGCGTAACGACGTACACCTCAGACAGCAGAACGGAGCCTATAACGCTCCCCGTTTCCAATGTTCTCTCCTACTCGCTTCCCGACGACAATAAAGTAATAATAAGACCCTCGGGAACCGAACCCAAAATAAAGGTTTACGTCACAGCGCACGCAAAAACGCGCACGGACGCACAGAAAATCACGGATTCAATTATTTCGGACGTTAAAAAACTCATGGGAATAGAGGAATAATATTATGAGTAAAAAGGTTACAAGAATAATCGCCGTCATTCTCGCGGCACTTCTCGCTTTGAGCGTCTGCGCCGTAGCAATTTACGCATTTATTTAAAAGAAAACGGACTGCCGGGTCCCGAAACGGATTCGACAGTCTTTGTTTTTTACGAGGAATATAACATGTATGACTTTAAAAATTGTGAGCTTCTCTGCCCGGCGGGCAGTGAGGAATGTTTAAGCACCGCGCTCCATTTCGGAGCCGACGCGGTCTATGTCGGAGGCCCCTTTATGCAGTTAAGGAGCGACAGCGCGTCCTTTTCGTCCGATAAGCTCGAAAACGCGGTGAAAAAGGTTCATTCATTAAATAAAAAACTGTATGTCACGGTAAACAGCTTTGCAAAAAATAACGAAATAGAGCCTTTGAAAGCTTACGCAAAACAGCTTTATGACATGAACGTCGACGCGGTCATAGTCTCCGATCTCGGCGCGATATGCGCCGTAAAAGAGGGCGCGCCCGACCTCGAAATTCATATAAGCACACAGGCGAATATACAGAATTACATGACAGCCCTCACATACTATAATATGGGCGCAAAGCGCGTTGTTCTGGGCAGGGAGATGTCGCTTGACGAAATAGCCGAGCTTCGGGCGAAAACGCCGTCCGACCTCGAAATCGAAACATTCGTCCACGGCGCAATGTGCATGTCGTACTCGGGCAGATGTCTTATAAGCTCGTATCTCTCGGGCAAGAGCGGAAACCGCGGAGAATGTACACAGCCGTGCAGATGGATGTATTATCTGACGGAAGAAAAACGCCCCGAACAGCATTTCGAAGTCATAGAGGAAAACGGCTCGTCCGCGATTTTAAGCTCACATGACTTGAAATGCATCGACTTCCTCGATAAAATCGCCGAGGCGGGCGTAACTTCGTTTAAAATAGAGGGCAGAATGAAGTCCCCGTATTACGTCGCGACCGTAACGAACGCGTACCGTCACAGGATGGATTCGACCGCCTGCCTCGACATTCTGAATTCGGAACTCGAATGTGCGTCGCACAGACCGTATTCGTCGGGCTTTTACTTCGGCGATCTGATTCACTCCCATTCAAACGACGGACTGTACCGTCAGACGTGCAGATTTACGGCAATCGTACTCTCTGATGACGGCGGCGGACGTTACACAGTCGAAATGAGAAACAGATTTTCATTGGGTGACACGCTCGAAATTCTGTCCCCGCACTCGCTCGGTGAAAGCTTTAAGGTCGAAAGCATTATCGACAAAAACGGAAACGAACGCGAAACCGCGCATCTTCCGCAGGAGCATCTGTCGATTAAGAGCGATAAAAAATTATATCCCGGCGATATATTGAGAATACGTTTATAATTCAATACAAAACAGCGGTTCACAGAGTTTTTTCTGCGAACCGCATTTTTTTATTGATTTATTTCGACGATGGTTCTTCCTTTACATCAGAAGTTTTTTCGTTTTCATGATTTCGGCTTTCATCCTCATTAGGCGAACTCGTTTCCTCCGCGGGCATGCCGGGCAGAGTTTCAAGCTTTGCCGAAACTCTCAAAAGCATTCTCGCCTCGGCTATTGTAATACTGCCGTCGGAATTAAGATCGAGAGCCGCAAACACCGCGTCTGTCGGCGATTCAAGCTTCGCCGCGATTCTCAGCGCGGTTCTCGCGTCGGCGGCAGTCAGCTTGCCGTTGCCGTCCGCGTCGCCGAGTACGACAGCGTAATAGTAGTCCTGCGGTTTGCCTTCGTACGCAAGGACAACGAGATTTCCCGTACCGACGGGACTGTCTCCCGTCACCGCTTCCGTTTTTTCGGTATCGACTACAAGAACTGTCTCGCCGTGCGTATAGGATATAAATTCTTTAATAAGCTTATCCGATATCGTTCCGATGTATATTCCCGTAATAAGTCTTTTCTCTTTATCGAGCTTTAACTTGCTATCCTTATTTAAAATAAGCTCATCGTCCGCGTCGTCCGCCGAACGTTTGGGAATGGTTTTTGTCTCCGTTTTTTTGCACACGGAGCAGGATCTCTCTATAATACCCTCCTCCGTCTTCGTCGGAGCCTTTATCTGCATCCATTCGCTCCATGTATGGCTTCCGCTCGAGGGAATCTTCTTTGTCTCGTTCGCTCCGCAGACGGTGCAGTAACGCTGATTCTCGCCGTCGTCGGTGCATGTCGCATGCTTAGTCTCGACCCACTCGCTCCACTTGTGACCCGTGGGAGCAATTTCGACGGTCTGCGCGCCGCCGCATATTGCGCACTCGCGTTTATTCTCACCGGGAACGTCGCATGTCGGATTCTTTGAAACCTTCCAGTCGCCCCACTTATGACCGAGAGCGGGAGTTACGTTCTGCTCGGTTTTACTGCACCGAGAACACGTTCTCTCTTCAACGCCGTCGCTTTCACATCCGAGGGTCGAAACCGTAACCCATTCGCCCCAGATATGTCCGAGCTTAGGAATGGAGACGGTCTCTTTATAGTGGCACTTACGGCACGTGTAGGTTAAAATTCCGTCCTCCTCGCACGTCGCGGTACTCGTTATCTCGTACTGTTTATTCTTATCGTGCTTACAGTTGTCGACAAGCTCAAAGTTAATCGAGTTATCCTGCGCGTATTTTTGCGCCTCGGAATTCTCCCGGCAGTATATCGTAAATCGGTCTGACAGAACGAGCGAATTCGATTCCGTCTTATAACCGAACGCCTGCGAGCCTATCTCTTTAACTTTATCAGAAATATAAATATTTTCGAGTCGAGTACAGTCTTTGAACGCGCGTACGCCTATCGACGTTACGGAGTCCGGAATATATACGTCCGTTATAAGCTTATTTCCGTCGAACGCATAGGG
Source organism: uncultured Oscillospiraceae bacterium (assembly GCA_900543395.1). Lineage (GTDB taxonomy): Bacteria > Bacillota > Clostridia > Oscillospirales > Acutalibacteraceae > CALACW01. Next base: position 11,384 of record UQQT01000040.1, read on the forward strand.
CGATATGCTCCGCGTTGAGTCTTTTATAACAATTTCTCCGTCCTCGCCGTCGGAAATATAAGTATACGCGCAGTCCGAAACGTAAACGACGCCCGCCTCTTTTGATTCAAGCCACTTCGTTTTTTCGAAAGCGTACCTGTCGACGTATTTTATCGAATCGGCAAATTCTATATTGTTAAGAGCCGAACAGCCCTGAAACGCGCCGAAGCCGACGGAACAGTTCGGAATGCGTATATTGTCAAGCATTACACAGTTTAAGAACGCATATGCGCCTATATTTTCGATTTCTTCGGGCAAAGAAACGCTTTCAAGAGCCGAACAGCCCGAAAAAGCCGACGACGAAACGGATTTTACGGATTCGGGAATCGTTACGGATTTAATCGTCTTATTATTTTCGAACGCCGAAATTCCGAGAGCCGTTACGGCTTTGCCGTCAATCGTTTCGGGAATGTCGACCGTCTCGCCGTCGCCGAGGTACTTATCGACGCTGACTCCGCCGTCTGCGGGGCTTATCTCAAAATCTCCGTTGGGCAAAGCGAACGCGGGGAGCGTACCCGACAGCACAAGAACAGCCGTCATGATAAGCGAAACGCATTTCAATAAGGATTTTTTATTCATTTAACATCACCTTTTCACCAGTTGTCAACGGAACCTCTCTGCATGGCTCCGATTATTTTCTCTCTTAATTTCGGATATTCGCGGTTTAATTGAGTTATAAGCTCGCGAGTTTTTTTTCTGTCTCCCGATTTATCCGCGGGGCACTCGCTTTTTACGACGGGCAGTCCGCTCTTTCTGACCTCGCCGGCAATAAGACTCTGCGAGCAGAAAATCAACGGACGTATAAGGTAAATATCTTTATCGTCAAGATACGTAACGGGAGAAAAACAGCCTATCCGTCCGCCGTTAAACAAATTCATCATAAAAGTTTCGACGGCGTCGTCCTCGTGATGACCGAGAGCTATCCGCGTACAGCCGAGCCTTTTCGCCTCGTCAATCAGAGCAGCGCGTCTCATTCTCGAACACAGCGAGCACGGATTGCTCTCCTTCCTCTCGTCAAAAACGATACGTCCGATATCGGTTCTTTTAACAATGAATTCGACGCCGAGTTCATCGCACAGTTTTTCAAGCTCCGAAACGTCCGTATCCCCGCCCGAAAACCGCAGGTCTATATTAACGGCTTTCACGTCGAATTCAACGGGATAAAACGACCGCATTTTACTAAGCGCATAAAGGAGTGCGGCGGAATCCTTTCCGCCCGACAGTCCGACGGCTATAACATCCGAATCCGCTATCATATCGTACTTCTGCACAGCCCGGCGGGCAGAACTCATTATCTTATTCAAACAAAAACGCCCGCCTTTCTTTAATTACATTATACATTTTTATTGACAAATTGTAAACGTATAAATTTTTGAAGTTTTTTTATTAATAATTAACAATGGAAAATCATATTATAATGTGGTATTATTTTAAAAGGAGGCGATTAAGGCATGAAATTAATCAAAAAAACAGCGGCAATACTTTTATCGGCATGCATGTTGGTGCCTGCTGCCGCGATCGTTTCTTCCGCAGAATCAACACAGACGGGCGAAACAGATTACACAATTACAAGCCCTTACGACGATATCGACTGGGATACGTATAATTACTATCTTGCGAATCTGCACACACACTGCACCGCGAGCGACGGCAGAGTCGATCTTCCCGATATGATAGAGCTTTATTATAAAGCGGGCTACGACATTCTCTCTCTTACCGACCACGGCGTTATCAACAACGGCTGGAATCAGGAGAGAAAGATCTATCCTCCGTTCAACCTTTTTCAGGAGCTTCACAACATGTCCGATGAGGATTACGAGAGAATTACGACAGGTTCCGACCGTGACGGCAGAGGTATGACCGACGTTGTAGGCGGTATCGAAATGAACATGGCTACTCTTACAAAGACTCACGTAAACGGCTATTTCACCGAATACGGAAGCGGACTTTGGGGCAAGGAAAACGATTATGAATCGGCTCCCGCGGCAGTCGAGGCTTCGGGCAAGGGATTTACAGTCCTCAATCACGTCGGGGACTGGGTCAACTCGAACAACTTCCCCGAGAGATCGCATCACCCGATGTTTATCGAGTATTTCGCAAATATATTCGTAAAAAACCCGTCATGCCTCGGCATGGAGATTATCAACAGCACTGACAATGTTACAAGGGCGGATAAGGCTCTGTGGGATGAACTGTTACAGGTCGTAATTCCCAAGGGCAGAAACATTATCGCATTCGCGGATGACGACTCCGAGTACGCAAACGAGGTCGGCAGAAGCTTCGAGATGTTCGTTCTCCCCGAAAACAATCTTGAAAACGTCAAGCAGGCTATGCAGGACGGCGCGTTCTTCGCATGCTCGAGATTCGCAAAGACAGACATCGCACCCGACTTTGAGGGAAACGGACTCGTTCCGCTTGTTTCGAAAATAGACGTTGATCAGAAAGAAAATTCCATCACTCTTACGCTTGACGACACAAGAGACTGTCAGAGCGTAGAATGGATTGCAAACGGCGAAATAATCGCAACCGGCAATTCTATCGATCTCAACGACTACGAGGATCAGCTCGGCTGTTACATCCGCTTCCAGCTCAAGGGCGAGGGCGGTATCACATATTCGCAGGCGTTCACTCTCTCATACGAGGGCAGAGCCGATAAGGAAATTCCCCACTACGCTAAGTTCGACGGATTCTTCGGCGATATATTCAAAAAGCTTGTTAAGACAAGATTCTTCGCTATAATCATGAAAATATGCGAGAAGTTCGATTACGATATCGTAGGAGCAATAGCGAAGTATTAATCATACACATTTAAGTAAAGGAGCGTTCGGATGAGTTATTCGACAGAAGATATACTGACCGTATTCTCGCGTCTATCATCCTCTTCCAACGGTCTTTCCGACGAAGAAGCGCGGCGGCGTTTAAAACGGGACGGACAAAACAGGCTTAACCCCGAGATAAAAATATCTTTCGGATTTAAAATTATAGCCCAGCTTCTCGACCCGATGCTTTCGCTGCTGCTCGCTCTGTCGGCTATTTCCGCGGTATTCGTCATTATCGACGGAAAATACCCCTACGAATTCCTCGTCGTCGCGGCTATTATAATTATAAACGCCGTTATCGTCGTTCTGCAAAGACAGAAGTCAGACAAAATTCTGCACGACTTACAGTCAAAGACGGCGAAACAGTCATACGTTCTGCGAGACGGTGTTAAAACGCTTATCTACTCCGAGGACATAGTCGTCGGCGACGTTATTCTGTTATCCCCGGGGACGGTCGTCCCCGCCGACGCGCGTATTTTCGACTGTACGAATTTACAGGTCGAGGAGTCCGGCGTGCGTTCGTCGAACGCCTACCCGATAAACAAGTACCGCACACAGATATTCGGAGTTACCGACCGGGAATTATACCTAACCGACAGAAATAATATGGTATACATGGGCTCGACCGTGATAAGCGGTTCGGGTCTTGCTGTTGTTACGGCTACGGGACTTTCGACATATCTCGGCAAAACATACGACATAGTTTCCACCGCAAGAAAGAACAAAACCCCGCTCCAGCTGAAAATTCACGACGCGAACAACTGGATAAATATTTTCGCAATGATTATATGCGGAATCGTCCTGCTCGGTCAGTTTATTCTTACGAAAATAAACGGCGGAACGCTCGGATTCGTTTCGACTCTCGATTCGATAATGGTCGCGCTCGCGCTGTCGATTACCGCCATGCCCCAGGGACTCGCTTCATACGCGGGCATAGTTTTATCGCACGCGGCAGTCGATCTGTACGAACAGAACATCATAGTAACATCCGTTCCCGCAATAGAAAGGCTCGGCAGCGTGCAGGTGCTGATATACGACCTTACAAAATACAGCGACGCGGATTTCAGATTCAGGTCGGAGGCGTCCGACGCGCAGGGACTGTACGAAAATTCAGGAATCATCCCCGTATTTATAACGAACGCCGACAAAAACTCCGTCTGCCGCTCGGCGGCCGAATACTCGATAGCCGAGCATGAAAATCAGATAATTTCCGCAGACCGGCTCGATAAAATGACCGATGACGAATTCAATTCGAAATTCACCGACTTCAGAGTTTACACAGGCATAACGCCCGAACAGAAATCGAAAATCGTCTCGGCATGGAAAACGCACGGGTATATAACCGTCGTAACCTCACCCGATAACAGCGACATCCTCGCGCAGAAAAACGCCGATATAAGCGTCGCGACAGATATCGACAGAAGCGAAATAAGGACAACTCCGTCTGATATTGTGACGTTTAATTCACGGATCGAAAAAATAATTTCGGCAATAGAGGGCAGCCGCCGTATATATTCGAACGTACAGAAATTCTTTATATTTACCGTCGGCTCCAATATAGCGGAGCTTCTGACTCTCCTGCTTGCGACGCTTCTGAACTTCAACATTCTCGGAATCGTTCACATGCTGTGGATAAATCTTATTACCGATACGTTCCCCTCGCTCGCGCTTTGCTTTGATAAGGGCGAACACGATTTAATGAAGCGAAAACCGATAGACACAAATTCGAATATATATCTGCACGGAGTATGGCAGGATATTGTCTGTCAGGGATTGAGCGTAACCGCTCTTACCATGGCATCGTACTTTGTCGGCGAGGTCTTTAAGACCGGCGTATGGAAATTCGCGCGGGTCACCGACGAGAACGGCGCGATAGGCACGACAATGGCGTTCCTTACAATGTCGCTGTGCGAGCTTTTGAGTGCGCTGTGTTTAAGATCTCGCAGAATTTCGCTTATCAAAACCGAAACAAAGAAAAACAGAAACACCGATATGTATATTTCGCTGGCGGTCGCGCTTCTGCTGACGACGGCAACGGTTCTTATCAATCCGATAGCGGAGGTTTTCGGGTTCGCAAAAATAACGCTTTTACAGTATCTTGTGTCCGTTCTCCTCGCAGCGATGATAATCCCGATCAAGGAACTGTGGAAATTCTTTATAAACAAAACGGAAAAAGACAAAAAAAGAGATTATCGAGAAAAAATTGTTGTATCAAACCAATAATTATGATATAATTTTTCTGGAATATAAACACAGGAGGTTTTTATAAATGTCAACTGCTTATGAAAAATATTGCAGAGCATATCAGGCTGTCATGAGAGCGGCGGTAAACGTCCTCGACTGGACGGAGCCTCAGCTCTTAAAAGGCGCGGGATGCGTAAAACAGCTTCCCAAGCTTATCAAGGAAAAGGGAATAAACAAGGTTCTTGTCGTAACGGATAAGGGACTTATGGGACTTCATCTTCTCGACGGTATGTTCGACGCTCTCAAAGCCGAGGGTATCGATTACGTTGTTTACGACGACGTTCATCCAAACCCCACTATTGACAACGTAGAGGACGCGAGAGCTCTCTATCTCGGAAACGAATGTCAGGCTATCATCGCATTCGGCGGCGGCTCGCCCATGGACTGCGCTAAGGGTGCAGGCGCAAGAATTGCCCGTCCCGACAAGCTGGTTCCCCAGCTTAGAGGTCAGCTTAAGGTCTTAAAGCCCATCCCCACCCTCTTCGCGGTTCCCACCACTGCGGGTACAGGCTCCGAGACCACAATTGCCGCCGTTATTTCCAACCCCAAAACTCATGAAAAAAACGCTATCAACGACCCGAGACTCCGCCCGAAGTACGCGGTTCTCGACCCCGAGCTTACAGTAGGACTTCCTCCCCACATCACCTCCACAACGGGTATGGACGCTCTCACCCACGCGGTTGAGGCATATATCGGTCAGTCAAACACAAAGGACACCGAGGCGGCGGCTCTTAAAGCTACGAAACTTATATTCGCTAATCTTGAAGAGGCTTACAAGAACGGCAAGGATCTCGAAGCAAGAGCTAACATGCTCGAGGGTTCGTATCTTGCCGGTATCGCATTCACGAGAGCGTACGTCGGCTACGTTCACGCTATCGCCCATAACTTAGGCGGTATGTACGGTATACCTCACGGTCTTGCAAACGCCGTAATTCTCCCCTACATACTCGAATACTTCGGTTCGAGTGCACATAAGAGACTCGGCGAACTTGCAATTGCGGCGGGACTCGACGTTTCGGGCAAATCCGACGCGGAGAAGGCTCATATTTTCATCGAAGCTATTAAGCAGATGAATAAGGACATGAATATCCCGACCAAGTTCGAGCAGATAAAGGCCGAGGACATTCCGCTTCTTGCAGAGAGAGCGCTTAAAGAGGGCAACCCGCTTTATCCCGTACCCAAGATCATGAATAAACAGGAGTGCATGGAGATCATCAGAAATCTCATGGCTTAAATAAAACAATTCAGTTTAACAACCGGCGGTTGAGTTAATTCCAACCGTCGGTTAGTTGCTTATTTCGGGCTGATTTATTATAATGTAATAAAATAATAAGTAAAGGAGCCGATAATATGACTCTTGCAGACCGTATATATTCATTAAGAACAAAAGCGGGGCTTACGCAGGAAAACGTAGCCAAGAAATGCGGTGTTTCGAGCCAGTCCGTTCAGAAATGGGAGAGCGACAAGTCAAAGCCCGCAATAGAAAATCTGATAACTCTGTCGGAATACTTCGGAGTTTCGCTCGACGAGCTTCTGACCGGCAGTGTTCCGCGCCAAAAAGAAGACGCGAAAAGAGAAAAAATCACACCGAAATACGAAGATATCGATTCTTCCGAGCTTTATTCCGAACATCTCATGACCGAGTACAGGCAGTCGGTTGAAGAGGGACTCGATATCGAAAATTACAAAGAGGTTTTCGAGGCCGTTTCTCACATGCCAAAAGGCGAAAACAAAGAGAAAATGGCGGACGTTCTGTTCAATATCGTAATAAACGCGGACAAAAAAGCGGAGTACGAATATACAGAGCCGACGGACTACAACGAAATATTAAAGGAAAGAGCCGTCGATATTCCCGAAAAAAGACATTACGACGAAAAAACATTGAGAGATAAAATCGCGGGCGCATGGTACGGCAGAATATGCGGATGTCTGCTCGGCAAACCCGTCGAGGGCGTAAGAACGGACAAAATAAACATCATATTAAAAGAGACAGGCAATTATCCTTTGCACAGATATATAAAGCGTTCGGAGCTTACGGATTCGATTCTCGAAAGAGCCGGCGAATGGATAGCCAACGGCGCGTTTCCCGACGTAATAAACTGCGCGCCGAACGACGACGATACGAATTATATGGTGCTTTATCAGGAGCTTATCGAAAAATTCGGCAGAGACTTTACATCAAAAAACGTCGCGGATTTCTGGATTGACAAGCAGTCGAAATACGCGTACTACACGGCGGAGCGAACCGCATTTATAAACTTCGTAAAGGGCTTTATGCCTCCCGCTTCGGCGATTTACAAAAACCCGTTCAGGGAGTGGATCGGCGCGCAGATCAGGGGCGATTATTTCGGATATATCAACCCCGGCGACCCCGAAACGGCGGCAAACATGGCACACCGCGACGCGACGGTTTCCCACGTCAAAAACGGCGTTTACGGCGAGATGTTCGCCTCGGCTCTGATTGCCGAATCAGCGGTCGAAAACGACTTAAAAACTGCGATAAAAACCGCGCTTAAATTCATTCCGCAAAAATCAAGATTCGTAAAATGCGTCAATAATATAATTGAAATGTTCGAATCGGGCAAAAGCGAAGACGAATGCTTTAATTCAATTCATTCACGTTACGACGAATACAGCGGACACGACTGGTGTCACACGCTTTCGAACGCGGAAATCGTTACGGCTTCGCTTCTGTACGGAAACGGCGATTATTCAAAATCAATTTGCCGTGCGGTTCAGACAGGCTTCGACACCGACTGCAACGGCGCGACGGTCGGCTCTGTTATCGGAATGATGAAAGGAATTTCCGCCGTCGGCAGAGAGTGGACAGACCCGATAAACAGCAGACTCTCGACGCAGATTTTCGGCGTGGGAACGGTCGATATCGAGGACAGAATAAATCTTACGCTAAAGCATATTAAGGACTGATAATATGAAATGCTTAAACTTCGGCTCATTGAATATTGACATGGTATACTCCGTCGACCACTGCGTAAACGATGGGGAAACGGAAGCGGTGAGCAAGCTCGAATATTTCCCCGGCGGAAAAGGACTCAATCAGTCAATAGCCCTCGCGAAAGCAGGAGCCGAGGTTTACCATGCCGGTTCGGTCGGAAAAGACGGCGGAATTCTAATAAACGAGCTTAAAAATAACGGCGTAGACACTTCGTTTATAAATACGACCGACTGTCCGAACGGTCATGCGGTTATTCAGGTCGACAAAAACGGACAGAATTCGATTCTCGTTTTCGGCGGGGCAAATCACCGCATAACGAGCGAACAGATCGACCGCGTTTTATGTGAATTTTCGGATTCGGACATTCTGTTTCTGCAAAACGAAATAAACGCCGTCGACGAGATTATCGATAAAGCGTACGAAAGAAATATTAAAACCGTATTCAATCCGAGTCCGTTTACGGAGAAAATAATGAATTATCCGCTTGATAAAATATCTTGGTTCGTCGTAAACGAGACGGAAGCGTTCCGCCTTACGGGTGAGACTCAAACCGACAAAATTTTCGGCGTTTTCAAAGAACGGTATCCGAATTCGGATATGCTTCTGACTCTCGGCGAAAACGGAGCGTACTGTTTATATAAAGGGCAAAAATATTTTCACCCGATTTACAACACAAGTGTTGTTGACACCACAGCGGCGGGCGATACGTTTCTCGGATTTTTCTTTGCAAATATACAATCCCGCGGAGTGTCGGAGGCACTTAAAACCGCTTCTGCCGCGGCGGCAATTGCCGTATCGCGAAACGGCGCGTCGGTTTCAATCCCGACGGCCGGCGAGGCTGACAAATTCATAAGAAACAAATAGTATCTGTATATACAAAATCCGCCCGGACATAGAAATCCGAGCGGGCAGCGTGTCGAAAAAGTAGTTTTCGGCACGCTGTGAGACTGTCGAGAATGTGCCTGAATTTCGTTTTCTTTCGAGCGTCGCTGTACAAAAGTACCGCAGCGAGAAAAA
>UQQT01000041.1 GCA_900543395.1 uncultured Oscillospiraceae bacterium
AGATTCGAACTCCGGACACCCTGCTTAAAAGGCAGGTGCTCTGCCGACTGAGCTACTGGATCAATATTGTAAACACGCTTTTACTTTAAGAAAGCCAAAAGCAGTGTAGCACCCAGCGTAAGTACGAAGAAGAGTACGCCGAGAACCTTCGTATACTTAGCAAGCTTAGCCTCAATGGTTCTGCCCTTATGCTTACCGAAGAATGTCTCCGCTCCGCCCGCGATTGCACCGGAAAGACCTGCGGATCTGCTCTGCTGCATGAGTACAATGATAATCATTACCAGTGAGAGAACGATAAGCACCGCACCGAGTATGTATTCATAAGCTGCCATTCTGTCAAGTCCTTTCTTATTACGTATCGTCAAACTGCTTGAATATACTATCACATCGAAAACAAAAAATCAAGTGGTTTTTTGATTTTTTTTAATTTTTTCTCATTTTATTTTTCGGCGAGTTAAAAAATTTCTTGACGAAAGACGTCGTGCAAGTGTATAATATGGTATTATTGATTATATATAAATATATACTACTATACTTCATCGGAGGCAGTTATGGCAAAGAGAAAAGAGTATTCAAATCAGTCGATAGTTAAACTCGAGGGACCCGACAAGATAAGAAAACGTCCCGCGGTTATATTCGGCTCGGACGATATAGAGGGCTGCCAACACTCTGTTTTTGAAATCATTTCGAACTCTATCGACGAGGCGCGCGAGGGTCACGGAAACAAAATCACCGTAATAAGATACCTCGACAAATCGATAGAGGTTATCGACCACGGACGCGGTATGCCCGTCGACTGGAACGAAAAATACGGTCAGTACAACTGGGAGCTTCTGTTCTGCGAGATGTACGCCGGAAGCAAGTACGACACAAACGAGGGCGGAAGCTACGAATTTTCGCTCGGTCTGAACGGACTCGGACTCTGCTCGACGCAGTGCGCGTCCGAATACATGGAGGCTGAAATAAAGAACGGCGGATTTATATACAATCTGCGTTTTGAAAAGGGATTCCCCGTCGGCGAAATGAAGAAGGAGCCGTATCCGAAAAAGGACACGGGAACCCGCATACGCTGGAAGCCCGATCTCGAGGTTTTCACAGACATAGACATCCCGCTCGAATATTATCAAAACACGATAAAGCGACAGGCGATTGTAAACTCGGGCGTTAAGTTCATACTTAAAAATCAAATATCCGAATCAAGATTCGAGACGTTTGAATATTATTATGAAAACGGTATAAAGGATTACGTCGAAGAATTCACCGGCGGCGAAGCGTTCACGTCCGTTCAGCTCTGGCAGACCGAGCGCGTCGGCAGGGACAGAGAGGACAAGCCCGATTATAAAGTTAAAATAAATACCGCTCTCTGCTTTTCAAAGACAAAACAGTTAAAGGAATTCTATCACAATTCAAGTTTCCTCGAACACGGAGGCGCGCCCGACAAGGCGTTAAAAAGCGCGTTTGTCTCGCAGATAGATTCGTATTTAAAACAGAACGGTAAATACACTAAAACCGACGGCAAGGTTAATATTCAGGACATCGAGGACTGTCTCGTTATAATCATTTCATCATTCTCGACTCAGACATCATATGAAAATCAGACGAAAAAATCAATTACAAATAAATTCATACAGGAAGCCATGACCGACTTTCTCAAACATCAGCTTGAAATTTATTTTATTGAAAACAAGCTCGAAGCCGACAGAATTGCGGATCAGATTTTAATTAACATGAGAAGCCGTGTCCACGCCGAAAAAGCCAAGCTCGCCATTAAAAATAATCTGACGGGCAAAATGGATATGGGCAACAGAGTTGAAAAATTCGTCGACTGCCGAAGCAAGGACGTAAACGAACGCGAGCTGTTCATAGTGGAGGGCGACTCGGCTCTCGGCGCGTGCAAGCAGGCTCGCGACTCCTCGTTTCAGGCTATAATACCCGTCAGGGGCAAAATATTAAACTGTCTTAAAGCCGATTATTCAAAGGTATTCAAAAGCGAAATAATCACCGATTTAATAAAAGTCCTCGGCTGCGGAGTCGAGGTTAAGACAAAGTCAAACAAAAACATCAGCAATTTCGACATAGACGCCCTGCGCTGGAACAAAGTCATAATCTGCACCGACGCGGACGTCGACGGATTCCAGATAAGAACGCTGATTCTGACAATGCTATACTCGCTTACCCCGACTCTCATAAACGAGGGCAAGGTTTATATCGCCGAGTCTCCGCTTTATGAGATAAATTCGAAAAACGGTACGTGGTTTGCATATAACGAGCAGGAAAAAGCCGACGCGCTAAAAGAAATCGGCGACGCTAAATATACGATTCAGCGTTCAAAGGGACTCGGCGAGAACGAACCGGACATGATGTGGATGACAACAATGAATCCCGCGACGAGACGGCTTATAAAAGTTGAGCCGAATTCGGACCCTGCAAAGACAGCCGACGTTTTCGACCTGCTGCTGGGCGACAATCTTCAGGGCAGAAAAGACCATATAGCAAACAACGGCTATAAATATATGGATCTTACCGATTTGAGTTAAGGAGGCGGTATCATGGCAAGAAAGAAAAAAACGGAAGAAGCAAAAAAACAGACTCCCGAACTTACCGCGCATATTCTCGGCGCGGGAGAGGTAAGCGAACAGGATATCACCTACACGCTTGAAAACAACTACATGCCCTACGCAATGAGCGTTATATTATCAAGAGCGATTCCCGAAATCGACGGATTCAAGCCCTCGCACAGAAAACTTCTGTATACAATGTATCTCATGGGGCTTTTAAAGGGCGACAAGGTAAAAAGCGCGAATATTGTCGGTCGCACAATGCAGTTAAACCCGCACGGAGACCAGGCAATTTACGAAACCATGGTCAGACTCACGCGCGGAAACGAAACCCTGCTTCACCCATATATCGATTCAAAGGGTAACTTCGGCAAAGCATATTCAAAAAACATGCAGTATGCCGCCTCTCGTTATACAGAGGCAAAGCTTGACAAAATCAGCGCGGAGCTTTTTGCGGACATAGACAAGGACACTGTTGATTTTGTGCCCAATTATGATAATTCAATGACGGAACCCACTCTGTTTCCCGTCAGATTTCCGTCGATACTCGTAAATTCAAATATGGGTATAGCCGTCGGAATGGCAAGCAATATATGCTCATTTAATCTAAACGAGGTATGCCGCACGGCGATTGAACTTATAAAAAATCCCGATCACGTTATCGCCGACACTTTAAAGGCTCCCGATTTCAGCGGCGGCGGAAAGCTCATATACGACAGAGTAAAGCTCGAGGAAATTTACGAAACGGGACGCGGAGCCGTCAGAATCCGTTCAAAATACGAATACGACAAAAAAAACAACTGTATCGATATAACCGAAATTCCGCCCACGACGACAAGCGAAGCGATAATCGAAAAAATTATAGAGCTTAACAAATCCGGCAAACTCCGAGATATCAGCGACATAAGAGACGAAACGGACAAGTCCGGTCTTAAAATCACAATCGACTTAAAGCGCGGAACCGACCCCGAAAAGCTGATGAACATGCTTTTCAAAAAAACTCCGCTCGAGGATTCGTTCTCGTGCAACTTCAACATTCTTATCGGCAATGTGCCGAAAGTCATAGGCGTACGCGAAATATTAAACGAGTGGACGGCATTCAGGATTGAATGCATTAAGAGAAAGACGTTTTACGAACTCGAAAAAGCAAAAGAAAAGCTTCATCTTCTGCTCGGACTCAAAAAAATTCTTCTCGATATCGACAAAGCAATAAAAATCGTCAGAGAAACCGAGGAAGAAGCCGACGTCGTACCGAATTTAATGATAGGCTTCGGCATTGACGAAACGCAGGCGGAGTACGTAGCGGAAATAAAACTCCGTCACTTAAACAGAGAATACATTTTGAAAAGACTCTCCGATATCGACGATCTTCTGAAGAGTATTGAGGATATGGAGGATATATTAAAGAGCAAATCGAGAATTAAGAAGATAATTATTTCGGAATTAGAGGACGTTTCGAAAAAATACGGCAAGGACAGAAAAACGGAGATAATTTACGTCGACGAAGAGGAATCAAACGACGCTGACGTCGAAATTCCCGACTATCCCGTTAAATTATTCTTTACAAAAGAGGGATATTTCAAGAAGATTACCCCCCTGTCGCTGCGTATGAGTTCGGAGCAGAAATTAAAAGACGGCGACGAAATCGCATACGAAACCGACGCGTCAAACGCCGACGAGATTCTGTTCTTTACGAACAAGTGTCAGGTCTACAAAACGAGGGCGTACGAATTTGCGGACACAAAAGCAAGCGTTCTGGGTGACTTCGTTTCGTCAAAACTTCTCATGGACAAGGACGAGATTCCCGTAAACATGACCGTTATAAAAAAATATACCGGCTATATGCTTTTCTTCTTCGAAAACGGCAAAACAGCAAAAATAGATATGTCCGCATATGAGACTAAGACGAACAGAAAGAAGCTTATAAAGGCGTATTCGGATAAATCCCCGCTTGTCAGCTGTATTCATACAGAAGCCGATGCGGACTACGTCATCCGCTCAACGTCGGGCAGATTCCTTATATTCAATTCGGGTTCGATATCGCCTAAGTCCACGAAGGATTCGCAGGGCGTTGCGATAATGACACTCAAAAAGGGTCACAAGGTTGCGGGCGTTACGCTTTATAACGAAAACATGTTTGTGAAGCCGTCGCGTTACAGGACAAAAACGCTCCCCGCGGCAGGAAGCACATTATCAAGCGAGGATTCGTTTGACCAGATGAGTTTCTGATATTCAAGCGTAATTAAAGATTCGCATATTATCCTAAAGCAAAAGATACAGGAGATGAATTTTATGCAGATACTCGTTGTTGAGGATGAAGTTTCCCTCGCCGACGCTATCGTCGCAATATTAAAAAAGGAACAGTACTTCGCCGACGCGGTTTACGACGGCAAGGACGGACTCGATTACGCGTTAAGCGGTATTTACGACCTTATCTTACTTGACATAATGCTGCCTAAAATGAACGGAATCGAAGTTCTTAAGGAATTAAGAAAACAGGGCATTTCGACTCCCGTTATGCTTCTTACGGCAAAGAGCGAGGTCGACGACAAAATACGCGGTCTCGACACAGGCGCGGACGATTATCTTACAAAGCCTTTCAATAAAGGCGAGCTGTTAGCAAGAATCAGAGCCTTGACAAGGCGCAAGGGCGAGATTCCCGCCAACGAAATGACTTACGGCGACATCATTCTGAATCAAAGTACGTACGAGCTTATATGCGGTTCAAATTCCGTAAAGCTCGGCGGTAAAGAGTTCAAAATCATGCAGATGCTCATGTACGCGCCGAAAAACATTATTTCAAAAGACGAATTCATAGAAAAAATCTGGGGCTACGACAGCGAGGCGGAGTATAACAATATCGAAGTTTACGTTTCGTTTTTAAGAAAGAAGCTCACCGCGATAAAGTCGACCGTTCAGATAAAAGCTTCGAGAGGAATCGGATATTACATTGAAGGATAATAATTTAATAATCAAAAAAACGCGGGACCGTTTTATAGCCATAAGCATGACGGCTCTTGTGATAATACTGATGTTTATATTCGGATTTATCAACATTCTGATGCACCTCGCGGTAAATCAGAGTCTTGAAAAAAACATCGACACCGCGGCGGCGGCTTCGACATTCGCAATGACGAATTCAAAATTCGGATTCCCGTTTTCGTCCTCGCAGATAATCGGCTCCGAGGAGCTGAAATCGATCAAATATATTTCCGCGTTTCTTGACTCCGACGGAAATATATCCTCGCTCGTATCAAACATGACGGACGACCTGACGACAGGCGAAATGACGCAGATAGCCACGGGCATAATGAATTTAAAAAGAGACAAAGGCTCTTACTCTCATTATAAATACAGAATGGTAGCAAACGGAAACGACAGAATTCTCGTTATAGTCGACACGAGCGCATTTACGGGCATGCTTTCATCGCTTGCAAAAATCAGCGTGTTTATTATCATCATAAGCATGATAATAGAATTCACCGTTGTTGTCGCGATGTCAAAAAAGGCGATAAAACCGCTTGAGGAGGCTTTTGACAAACAGAAGCAGTTTATATCCGACGCAAGCCATGAGCTTAAAACTCCCCTGTCGGTTATATCCGCGAGCGCGGACGTGCTTGAAGCCGAAGAGGGGGAAAACAAGTGGCTTACATCAATAAAGGAACAGACCGATAACATGTCGCATCTCGTTTACAGTCTTTTAGACCTCGCAAAGCTCGACGAGATGTCAAAGTCTCCCGTTATGGCGGACTTCGATTTAAGTTCTGCGGTGCTTAATATCGCTCTGGAATTCGAGTGTCCCGCATTCGAAAACGGAAAAGAACTTACCTACGACATCAAGCCCGACATTCACATGTGCGGAAACGAGCAGAATATAAAACAGATTATAACGATTCTGACCGAAAACGCGGTAAAATACGCCGACGAACACGGCAAAATCGAAATAAGACTGCGTACTTCGGGCAAGCAGAAAATTATCGAGGTATACAACACCGGCAAGGGCATACGCGACGACGAGAGGGACAAGATATTCCAGCGTTTCTACCGAAGCGACGCTTCGCGTTCAAGAAGCACAGGCGGTTACGGTCTCGGACTCGCTATTGCAAAATCGCTCGTCACCGCAAACAACGGTACTATATCCGTAACCGGCGTAGAGGGACAGTGGATACGCTTCACCGTCATATTCCAAAACGGTTCAAATTTACTTACGGGAGCTGTCAGATGAAAATAGTAAAAGCCGAAAAAGAATTTATATTTGACGAAAATCCGTCCGCGCCGAGCTGTCACGCAAGCACGGTTCTCCCGCTCGACGGCGGAAAAACCGTTCTGTCCGCGTGGTTCGCGGGTGCGAAAGAGGGCGAGGACGACGTGGGTATTTGGTTTTCAAAAAAAACGGACGGCAAATGGTCGGCTCCCGTTCTTCTTACAACGGAAAAAGAGGTACCGCACTGGAATCCTGTGCTTTTTAAGAGAGAGGACTCAAGCATTATTCTCTATTATAAATTCGGAAAACACATTCCGTACTGGCAGACGCGTTATATTATTTCAAAGGACAACGGTGAAACGTGGTCACAGCCTTACGACATTGTAAAGGACGACACGACCGGAGGCAGAGGTCCCGTTAAGAATAAATGCATAAGAATTTCAAACGGCGACGTACTCGCGCCCGCTTCGACGGAGCAAAAGGGCAGATGGAGATGCTTTATCGACATTTCGCACGAAGACGGACTGACGTTCGAAAAGCAGAAATACATAGTCCGCCCGAGAACGGCGAAGGGTCTCGTTCAAATGATTCAGCCGACTCTGTGGGAATCTGAGAACGGTCATATCCACGCGCTCATGCGTACGAATAAGGGCAGAATTTACAGAAGCGACTCGGCGGATTACGGCAGAACGTGGACAAAAGCGTACGCGACAGAGCTTCCCAATAACAATTCGGGCATAGACGCGGTTAAAACAGACAAGGGACTTTTTCTTTTATACAACCCCGTAGAGGAGAACTGGGGTGCGCGTTCGCCCGTTACGCTCGCATATTCTTCGGACAACGGCGAAACATGGACTAATCTCAAAGACCTCGACTGCGAGGGCGAGGAATTCTCCTACCCCGCCATAACGGCAGTCGGAAACACGCTGTATATTACATACACGTATTTAAGGAAAAAAATCAGATTTTGGAGAATAGAAGTCGAATGAAGCTTATTACATTTATATATAAAGACTCAAAACAGCGCGTCGGAGTTATTTGCAAAGACGGAAAAACCGTCACCGAATTAACCGATACGTTTTATGATATGAATAATCTGATTTCTTCATGCTCCGTCGGAGAGCTTAAAAAGTATCAAAAGGATTCGGACAATATTTTACTTTCGGAAACTAAGATTCTCGCCCCGATTCCCGAACCGAAACAGGACGTTATATGCTTAGGAATAAACTACGCCGAGCACGCGGAGGAATCGGCAAGATTTAAAAATGAAAAATTCGACGGCAAGCGCGAATATCCCGTTTATTTTTCAAAGAGAGTAAACGAGGCTCTCAAGGATAAAGGGACGGCTCACTGTCTTAACGCCGACGAAAAAATCGATTACGAAGCGGAGCTCGGCGTTATTATATCAAAAACGTGCAGAAATGTTTCCGCCGGGAACAGCCTTGATTATGTATTCGGTTATACAATTATAAATGATTTAAGCGCGAGAACGCTTCAGCAGAAGCACAAACAGTGGTACTACGGAAAAAGCTTCGATTCTTCGTGTCCCATGGGACCGTGGATTGTAACAGCGGACGAATTCGATTATCCGCCGAAATTAAAAATAGAAAGCCGTGTAAACTCCGAGGTAAGACAGAGCTCGAACACAGGCAAAATGATTTTTAATATCGATTACATAATAGAGGATCTGTCGCGTTCAATGACGTTAAAAAGTGCGTCGATCATCTCGACAGGAACGCCCGCCGGTGCGGGAATGGGCTTCGACCCGCCGAAATTCTTAAAAGACGGCGACAAGGTCGAGTGCGAAATAGAGAACATAGGAATTCTTACAACTTATATATCGAAATAAAAGAGAGACGTATCAGGGGGATTTTCAATTGAATACGGTAAAAAAAAGCGGTAAAACAAACGCGTTTTCAAAGGAGCAGAAGAGCATACTTCTGCTCTGTTTTCTGTGCTATTCCGCAGCATACATGGGACGGCTGAACATTTCGGCGGCTCTGCCCGGAGTCACATCCGCGCTTGCGATTTCAGACGTACAGTCCGGCATGTTTCAGACGGTATTCGCGATAGTTTACGCCGTCGGACAGATAGTCAACGGCTCTCTTTCGGACAGAATAAAATCAAAAATCAACATAGGTCTCGGACTGATAATTTCATCCGTGTGCAATATTGCGTTCGCAATGTCAATGTCATATTCGCTCTCGGTTGTGATATGGGCGTTAAACGGAGTCGGACAGTCGATGATATGGACTCCGGCAGTCAAGCTTATTTCCGAATACTTTTCGGGCGAAAAACGAGACCGCGCTTCGTTTATAATGTCGATAACGGTTATATTGGGCCACTTCGCCGCATGGGGAATATCAGGTCTTACCGCCGCATATCTCGGAATAAAGACATCGTTTATAATTCCCGCGTTTATAATGACCGCCGCAGCGGTGTATTCGATAATCGTGCTTTGCTTTAAGAAAAAGAATAAAACGCAGACTCTCATATCCGACAGCAAAACGGAGGTTAGTGCACAGCCGGTCAAGCCCATGACGGTCGGCAAAACGCTATCCTCGACGGGACTGATCGCACTGCTGATATGCTGTATATGCAACGGCTTCGTACGCGACTCAATCGTAACGTGGACTCCCACCGTTTTATCCTCGGGCAGCGGTTCGGTTACGCTTCAGTCGACGCTTTTATCATTAATACTCCCGATATTCGAACTTGTCGGAATTGCGGCGGCGAAAAAGAGCTACGCCGTTTCGGGGTCGAGCGCAAGAAAAGCTAACGGAATCGTCCTCGCTTCGAGCGCGGTATTTTCACTTATATTAATATTTGTATATAAAAACACATTTGCGGCGGCTCTCATGCTCGCGCTCGCGTGCGCGGCAAACTACGGAGTCAATCCGATGCTCACGACGTTTATTCCCATGGAATATGACAAAGCCGGACGCGTCGGATTTGTCGCGGGAACGGTCGACTGCTTTATCTACATAGGCTCCGCTCTCGCGGGAGTGCTGACGGGCGCGGTAAGCGAATCGGCGGGCTGGCAGAACGTATACGTATTATGGACTGTCGTCGCACTCGCAGGCGCGGGACTGTCGTTTGTCTCCGCAAGCAGAGGAAAAAAGGGTTTGTCTGAATTATAATTAAATACGCAGTATAGCAAAAGCAGACTGTAGGATATTACCCCACAGTCTGCTTTTATTTAGAGTTATATTAATATAATCCGTTTAAATATTCGTCCTTAAGTCCGTCTTTTACAATACCCTTATACGCATTAAGCTCCAATATCATACGCGATTTATCATAACTTTCGGTAATAAAGTCGCAGGCTATGATATTAGCCTTGTCGAGTCTTGACTCGCTGTCGGATATCGCGTCGGTAAACTTATGAAAATGAGGGCGCATCATATCGTTTAGCTTTCTCGGAGTTTTTACGCCGAGCTCGGTTCCGAGATTCGGTGTAAGCTGGGTCTGAAACCAGAAAAAGCCGTCGGTATTATCCGTCTCGAAATATTCGAGATTCTTAGGTATAAACGCCTCGGGACGGGTTCCGAACAGCTTTTTGTCCCACGGACCGCTCAGCGGACAGTCTACGCTCTGATTGTATCCCGCCATATAATTTATAAGTATATAGCGTTTACCGCTCTTTCTGAGATCGCCTATCGAAACATCTTTTATATCCTTAAAATCGGTATAGGCGTATTTCGAGGGATGAATGTATTTTTCGAGCAGGATATCGACTGCGGCACAGTCGGCTTTATAAGTGAACGTAACCGGTCCGAAGGTCTGCGGATAATACTCTCTTACGTCGAATATAAAGAATTCAGAGTCGTTTTCATTGAGCATTTTTTTCCAGTCCTTCAGTACGGACTCGAACGATACGCCGTTCGTAAGTCCGTGAGCAAGACGGATAACGCCTTTTTTGTCGGTGTTCAGACGGACGCAGAAATATCTTACGCCGTATTTGAACTGTTCGTACATATCGCCGTCCTGACAGCACGCAAGCGCATTCATGCCGTACGAACCCGCGTTATGCGAACCGGGAATTGCGATATGCGTCAGTTTTGCGTCGTCTTTGATATAAGACATCCAGTTTGAGTAGATCATGTTTTTCCTCCGTTATTCTACCGATTTTAATGATTCGACCATGCTGATTTTCTTCATCTTGCCGTGCATGATGAAGTTTACGAGAACCGCGAACAGAACGGTTATTCCGACCGCGATAAGGTAATCGTACCAAATGATATTCTGTACGAACATAATAGCGTCGACCTTAACGTACTCTATCATTATTTTATGAAGTCCGATACCGCCGAAAATACCTATGACGATTCCGAGAAGAGTAAGAATTACATTTTCTCTGTAAATATAATTCGATACCTCCATGTCGGTAAATCCGAGAACCTTTATCGTCGCAAGCTCCCTGTGGCGTTCCGCAATATTAATATTCGTAAGATTATAAAGAACTACGAACGCGAGCACTCCCGCCGCGACAATGAATATCATTATAATAATTCCGACGATATTTATAACCTTTTCGAACGAGTTTATCGTATCGGACTGGAACGCGACCGCATTTATGCTGTCGTATTTCATGAGGTCGGAATTAAACTGCGCCTTAGCCGTGGCAATATCGGCTGAATTCCTTACGCTGTCACCGAACGAACCTATCGCGTAAAGGAACGACGGCTCGGATGAAAATACGGACTTATAGTAATTCGGACTCATGTAAATATATTGGAACGTATAGTTTTCCGTAATTCCCGCAACAGTGATATATTTGCGTTCGCCGGAATCATTCTCGACCCATACGCTGTCACCGACAGAAACGTTCGCGTCCTTTGCGAAAGCCTCCGTCACAATCGCACCCGAATCGTCAAGATTTAAACTCTCGCCCGTTTTTCTGTTTCTTAAATTCTTATATCCGTCAAGGTAATTCGAATCCTCGGGAACGAACAGATAAATGTCCATTATTTTATCGGATTCGTCGGACGATCCGCTGACGGACTGAACGGATGTAAGCATGAGAGAGCCTACCCTGTCGTCGGAAGCCAAAGCATTGAGCAGTTCGGAATTCGATCTCGTCTGCGGTGAATCGAACACGAGCTGATAGTCGTAATTATCAACGCCGTTTTCGCCGTACTGTCTGCTCATAACCGATTTAAGCGACGTAAAGAATCCTATACTGCCGAGAATCAGACTCATACATCCGGCTATACCGACTACGGTCATAAAGAAACGAGTCTTGTTTCTGGCTAAGTTACGCGCCGTAACCTTTGAGGTGAAGTTAAGATGTTTCCATATAAATCCGATTTTTTCAAGCATAACTCTCCTGCCCGCTTTCGGGGGCTTAGGTCTCATAAGAAGCGCAGTACGCGAGGAAATCTCACGCATACAGCACACCCACGCCGACCCCATGGTAACAAGCAGAGAAATTCCCATACCGAGAATTATATAGACGACCGGGAACGTTATTTTCAATTCGGGCATGGAGAACATTACGGAGTACGCCTTGAATATGGCTATCGGCATACCGTATATGCCCGCCGTTACGCCTATTGCAGAGCCTATAAAGCTTGAAAAAAACGCGTAAAGCATATATTTTGAAATTATCGCCGAAGAACTGTAACCTATCGCCTTGAGAGTACCCATTTGGGTGCGTTCCTCCTCGACCATTCTCGTCATTGTTACGAGACATACGAGAGTCGCGACTATAAAGAAGAATACCGGAAATACGTTTGAAAGAACGCTTACCGTGTTAACCGCGTCGATATATGACGAATAACCGGGCGTGTCGTATCTGTCGCAGACCGTCCACGAAGCGGCCGGCAGATTATCGAGAAGCTTCTGCGCGCTCTTAATTGAATTCTCGGCGGCAAGAAGCTGTTTCTCTCCCTGCGTGCTTTGATTTACATATTCGGTCGTCGCCTTGTCAAGGTACGTCTGAGCATTTGCGATTACGAGTTTAAGACTGTCAAGGCTGTTTTCGCCCGAATTCTCCGAAATCATAAGCTCGACCTGCGCGAGGGTAAGATTGGACTTACCGATCTGAAGCTGATCGTAATACGACTGAAGCGCGTCGGCGGCCGATTTAAGCTCAGCTTTTTTCGTTTTCCAAAGCTCCTCTTTTTCGTCGTAAGCGACCTGCGCAAGATCAACCTTTGCCTGCGCGTTGGCAAGCTCCTTATTGGCTGTTGTCAGAGCCTCCTCCGCGACGGCAAGCTGAACCTTATACTCGGTAAGCTGTGTCTGGAGCAGAGTGTTGGCTTCGCTCGCTATTCCCTGTGCCGACTGCGACTTTATCGCGTTGTAAATTTCGGGATACGCGTTCTTAATAACGGCTAAAATGCTGTTTACCTGGTCAGAATCCATAGAGGAATTTTGATAGTTCTTCAACTGCTTTAAAACCGTCTCGGTTGAATTTATCAGCTGTTTCATTGTAGTTACGGTTGTTGTCGCGTTGTCAACGGTGCTCTGCGACGTTGATATCGCTCTGCTTGCCGTATCGAGAGACGTTTTTGCTTTATTTAACTCCGTGCGTTTTTCTTCAAGCTCGTTGTTTTTCGTATTATATTCCGCAAGCAGACGGCTGTACTGTTCGACGGAGGAATAATAATTGGATTCGTTTCCCGAATATTCGTCCGCGGCAAGACCGTATTTGCTCGCAAATTCTTCAACGGCTTCTTTATATGCACCGTCGGGATCGTCTACGTAATGCTGATATTTTGCGATCTGTTCTTTAGCTTCTCTGATTTTTTTGTCGAAATTATCTTTCGCTGTCTTATACTCCGCAGTTGCAGCCGTGATTTTACCGGGCAGGCTCGCCGCGAGATCGGCAACGCGCACGTTGATTCTGCCCGCGGATATTTCGCTTATCTTATCCGCGACGGGCTTTAACATATCGGTATATTCCTGTGAAAACGGATCGTAATTTTCACTTGAAGCAACCTTTATATAAGCCTCGGTGTAATAATCCGTCGAAAACGCTGTATCGGGAATAATGATAAACGTACCGATTTTACCGCTTCCGACAAGCGAGTTTCCGCGTTCGTACGAAAGGTAATAAGGCGAACGGATAATTCCGACAACGGTAAATTCCGTGACGTTAAGATTCGAAACGGATGCGCCGGAATCGCCCTCCAGACTTATTTTAGCTCCTATTTTAAAGCTGTCGGGAGTCGAAAGCGTACTCGCGTCGACGAGACATTCGTTGTCCGAGGTCGGATAGCTTCCCTCTATGAGCTGGGGACGGTTCATGAACGAGCCGTCGTCGGTTCCCGCCGATTTATACGCGTAATTGAAATAATTTTCGAGCTGACTCATGCTCATGCCGTAGGCTCTCGTGCTTATCTGCGAACCGTCTATGTCGATTTCGGGGCTTCCGTTTACGAACACGAGCGCGTCGGTAAATTTCGACGGCATAACGTACGATACATTTTCAACGTCTGAAATTGCCGAGATATCGTCGTCGGTCAGTCCGAGAGTCGAACGGACTCTCAGATCCATAAGATTATTCTCCGAAAAATACGTTTTCGCGGTCTCTTTCATATCGGGAACCGCGGCTTTCGCTCCTACAAAAATACCCGCGCCGAGCGCAATTATTATAATCAGCGACAGAAATCGGCTTTTCGTCCTGAATATCGTGCGGACTATTTCCCTTAATAATGCTCTGCTCACTTTTCGGCCTCCGTTACCATTCGATCTCGTCAACGCTTAAAGGCGTTTCGTTAATCTCAATTCTGTTTACCCTGCCGTTTTTCATTGTAATAACTCTGTCCGCGACGGGGGTCATGGCCTGGTTATGCGTAATAATAACGACCGTCATACCCGTTTCACGGCACGTTTTTAAAAGGAGTTTGATTATCTCTCGTCCCGTGTTGTAGTCGAGTGCGCCCGTAGGCTCGTCACACAGCAGAAGCTTCGGATTTTTTGCAAGCGCACGGGCAATCGCGACTCTCTGCTGTTCGCCGCCAGAAAGCTGTGACGGGAAGTTGTCCATTCTGTCTCCGAGTCCGACTCTTTCGAGAACTCTTACGGGATCGAGCGACTTCGTGCTTATCTGCGAGGCAAGCTCGACGTTTTCAAGAGCCGTAAGATTCGGGACAAGGTTATAAAACTGAAATACGAATCCGACGTCGTATCGTCTGTACGCGGTCAGCTTTTTCTCGTTAAACGTATTGATAAGCTCTCCGCCTACTCTGACCTTACCGTCGTCGCACTCGTCGATTCCGCCGAGAATGTTGAGTACGGTTGTTTTGCCCGCGCCCGACGCGCCGACGATCATGCAGAATTCGCCCTGTTCTATATCGAACGAAACTCCGTCCGCGGCGTTTACGGAAACGTCGCCCGTGCTGTAATGTTTATAAACAGATCTCATTTCAATGAATGCCATTTGAAAAACTCCTTATTCAATACTCGAAAGAACCTTTGCTATAACGGGTCCCGCGTTTGCAAGTCCGCCGCCCGCGTTTTCGACGACCGCGACAAATGCGTACGGAAAATTTTCATCCTGCGAAAAGCCTACGAACCACGCGTGCGGTTTTTTATTGTCTCCGACTTCGGCGGTACCCGTCTTTCCGCAGAGGGTAAGGTCTCCGAAGCGGTAATCGCCGTAATAATTTTCAACATCCGAACGAAGAAGCGTTTTCATCGTCGAAGCGGTCGACGGAGATATATTTATCCCCGAATCCTTTTTCTCGTTTTTATAAACGATATTTCCCTTTTCGCCCGAGACGGAATCGACAAAGTACGGAGTTACGCTTTTACCGCCGTTGGCAATCGCGCCCATATAGAGCATCATCGAATACGGATTTATAAGCGTCGTATACTGTCCTATGCCCGCCCAGCCGAGATCGGCTTTGCTTATGCCTTCCGATAATTTAAAACGGCTCGAAGTCGTGCTTACCCTGTCTGAGTCATACGATTTGCCCATACCGGTTTGTTCGAACGCAGCAGTCAGCTTCTCGCTTCCAAGCTCGCCGGCAATCTGCGCGAAAGCCGAGTTGCACGAGCAGTTAAGAGCCTCCTCGAAGGTCACGGTGCCGTGAACGTCATTGCATATAACCTTGCCGTCACCCGAATCGTACTCGCCCGTACATTCGAAAGTCCGCGTAAATATATCACCGATATTTTCAACGGCGGCGAGCGCGGTCACGGTTTTAAACGTGGAACCGGGAACGTAAAGACCGTTAAAAAGTCTGTTTATATAAATTCCGTCGTACTTGCCCGTATCGTCGGAATTGATATCGCCGGGCTTATTGAGTATATCGAATGTCGGAGAAGAAACCGCGCATATAATCTCGCCCGTTTTGTAATTGTAAACGCCGACAGTGCCTTTTCTGCCCTCGAGAGCGTTATACGCGGTAACGCAGAGTTTCGCGTCGAGCGTCAGCTTCATTGAATTCTTATCCTCCGCGTTTACGCCGAAAATAAGGCTGTAACCCGACAGTTCCTTTTTGAAATTCGACTGTATTCCGTCGGAAATAAATCCGCTGTTGTCGCCGAGAATATGAAGCGTCGCTTTTCTTATATTTTTATCGTCCGAATAATACCGTTCTCCGTCCTTTGAATAAGACAGCACCTCGCCGTTTTTGTCGTATATGTCTCCGCCCGAGGTGAGAACGCCGTGCGAGAACAGATGATTATTTGCGGTTTTTAACGCATATTCCTCCGCATGAGTAAATATCGAAAACACCAAAACGACCGCCGCCGCCGTAAATAACGCGGCGAGAACGGCTATAATAAACACGCGCTTGTTGATCGTTTTCATCTCTTACCCGCCTTCTTTCTCGAAAAAAGTCCGGGGTAACTGCGCGAATCCGCCGCCTTGATAAAAGCGAGCAGTCCCCACGCACATATCATGCTCGATCCGCCCCTGCTTATAAACGGAAGCGTAACGCCCGTCATGGGCAGGAAGTCGGTAACGCCGAACACATTTAACGCCGTCTGAATAAGGAGCATGCCTCCCGCGGCGCAGGCGGCAATGGAAAAGAACGTACTGCGGGCGTATTTCGCATTATAAACCGCGTAGACGCTTAACGCAACAAGCGTAAATACGACAAGGAACGCCGTAAGCATACCGAGCTCTTCGCCCATCAGTCCGAATACAAGATCCTCACTCGCGGCAAAAACGTTGCGAAGATAACCCTTTCCGAGTCCGACTCCGAAAAATCCGCCCGAAGCAAGGTAAATCAGAGTCCTCGTCTGCTGATAACCGGAGGAGTTCATGTACTCCCATATATGTCCGTAATTCTGAAATCTTGATAAAACGTACGGCTTTACCGTTATAATAAGTATTCCGCCCAGAAGCGCGGCGGCTCCTATCAGGAACAGAGTTTTAATATCGCCCGAACGCATAAACGCTATAAGTATAAACGTCGCGAAGAATATCAGCGCGGTGCCGAAGTCGAACATGAGAAACAGCAGTCCTACGCACGCGACCGAAAACACGATATACGAAAGAAGCGAGCGTGTGTTCTGCAGCTTGTCGAGCGTGGCGGCACCGACATAGATAAACGCAAGTTTGACTATCTCGGACGGCTGAATCGAAATACCGTGGAAATACACCCAGTTTTTAGCTCCGTTTACAGGCTCTGCAATGAGATATGTAAGTCCCAGCAGTCCGATAGCGGCTATCGCCATAGGAATACGCATATATGCAGTCCGCCTCGTGTCGCGCATAAACTGCACCATAAATATAAACAGCAGAAGTCCCGCGACGACCGCGATAAACTGAACCTTAAGCTTCTCGGGCGACGTGCCGGCAGTCAGAAAC
Organism: uncultured Oscillospiraceae bacterium; assembly: GCA_900543395.1. Taxonomy (GTDB): domain Bacteria; phylum Bacillota; class Clostridia; order Oscillospirales; family Acutalibacteraceae; genus CALACW01. The sequence goes on from UQQT01000041.1 coordinate 17,534, forward strand.
AGACTTATCGACGAAAGGGTAAAAGCGATCATTTCGAGTCCTATGTGCATATTTATAACGATTGCAAAAACGAAAAAATACACCCACTCTAAAATAGCGTACACAGAAAATATTATTACCGATTCGGTGAAATACTCGCTGTCGTTGTCGGACAAAAGAGTAAACGCGGCGAGCAGCTGAAACATCGTTATGCATATCATTATAAGAAGATTGACAAGACCGTAAACGCTTCCGGGTCTGCCGTAAGACATTTTTACGCTCTTTGCGCCGTTTTTTTTCATCTTACGTTACGCCCCTTTGCATTTGAATTCGCCCCGGGCGCGGATTTACGCGTCTTATCGCCTCTTTGAGTACGGCTCTTTGACACCCTCACGTTCTGCGCTCTGCCCCCGCCCGTGCGCGAAGCGGGAGGATCGCCGTCGTAGAATGTAAATTCTCCCGCGCCGATCTGTATAACGTCTCCGCTTTTAATCTCGGCTTTTTTATCAATCGCCTTGCCGTTTACAAGCGTTCCGCACGAGGAGTGAGTGTCGTATATCATCCATCCGTTCTGCGAATTCGACAGTACGGCGTGAAAACGCGACACCGACATATAAGTCAGAACGATATCGCACGTTTTCGCCTTGCCTATCGAGGTCTCCGCGTGGCTTATATCAATGAGTCCGCCGTCGAAATCGTCGACCAGCGTAGCTTTTATCGTACGCTTCGCAGGTCTTACAAACAGCGAAACAACGGAAACGGTAAGAATTATAAAAAGCAAAACAAACATAGCGCCCCTGATTATGAACGCGGTCGTAAACGTCATATAAATTCCCTCCCCGACTGTTTTAAATAATACGTATATATAATATAATTATTTATAAAAAAAGTCAACAAATTTAAAACTATTATAATAATTTCAAATATTGACTTGACCGACAATAAAAGTGTATAATAGCGATTGTATCAATATAATAAAACCGGAGGCTTGATTATGTCTGTAAAAAACGTATCTTTCGGCGAAAAACCGAACGGCGAAAAAGTAGAAAAATATATAATAGAAAATAAAAACGGAGTTAAGGCGGGTATCCTCACCCTCGGGGCGACTCTCGCCGACATGATCGTAAAGGATAAGAATTTAAACGAAAGGGACGTTTGCTTAGGCTTTGACAATCTCGGCGATTACCTCACCCTCTGGGATTATCAGGGTGCAGTCGTAGGTCCGTGCGCAAACAGAATAGGAGGCGCGTCTTTTGAAATCGACGGAAAAAAATACTCTGTCACCGCAAACGAAAAAGGTATAACCTGCCTTCACTCCGCGGGCGAATTCAACAACGCGGTATGGAACGCCGAGGTTATTGACGACAAGTCTGTTTCCTTTACATATTTAAGTCCCGACGGAACAAACGGATTTCCCGGAAATACAAAAGCGACGGTTACCTACACGCTCACCGACAACGACGAACTCGTTATAGATTACGAGGCGGTTTCGGACAAAAAAACACCTATAAACCTTACAAATCACGCGTATTTCAACTTAAACGGATATGACGGCGGAGATATCCTCTCGCATACGTTAAAGCTCAACTGTTCGTATTTTACACCTGTTGACAAAAACAGCATTCCCACCGGTGAGATACGCAATGTAAAGGGTACACCCTTTGCATTTACTACAGCAAAAAAAATAGGCTCCGACATTAACGCAAATGACGAACAACTCATATTTACGGGCGGATTCGACCACAATTTCTGTATAGACGGATGGGATAACTCGTTGAGAGAATCCGGAGAAGCTTACAGCGACGAATCCGGTATTTGTTTAAAAGTTCTGACAACGCTTCCCGGCGTTCAGTTCTATGCCGGCAATTTCCTTAAAGGAGACAAAGGCAAAAACGGCGTTCCTATGAATTACAGAAGCGGATTCTGTCTCGAAACACAGTATTATCCCGACAGCGTGAACAGACCGGAGTTTCCCTCGTGCCTATTCGACGCAGGCGAAAAATATACTTCGAAAACCGTTTTTAAATTTTCGGTTAAATAATTCAAGGGTATTTTAAGAACTTTAATTTACAATTACAGTCGGAGCGTTATGTGCGTTCCGGCTGATTTTTATATAATTTTTAACTTGACTTAGGTATATAAATATTATATTATAATATATAGGTCGGAGAGCGGGACAGCTTCGGCCCGATAGGAGTAGATTTTATGAAATTTCGCAGGATTACAGCGTTAATACTTACCGCCGCGCTCATGATTCCCGTTTTTTCGTTTGCCGTTTCGGCTATCGTACTTGCCGAAACTCAATATCATTATGACGAGGCGGATCCGTCGTGGCTGAAGGATCTCGTTGTTATGGAACAGCTTAATATAAACGACGCGGTCGGCGGAAAGCTCAATAAAATCTGCGCCGACGCGCAGTATGAATATTCCGAAACTGCGCAGACGTTTAAAGATACGGTTTCATACTACTATCTTCTTTATAAACTCGACGCGGATTCGAGAAAAGCCGCGTATCTCTACATTCTCGATTACTTAAATTTATTCTCGTCCGCGGCTAACTCGAGTGTTTCGGACGAATATATACGTTACTTTCTCGAAAGCGCGGGAATCGTTTATCCCGAGAAGGAGACGTCCCTCACCCCCGTGCTTGCACGCGCTCTTTACGCTCTGCTTACTTCGTCGGATTCGAAGTATTCGATCGCTAAGGGAACTAACCTTGAAACGGCTCTGATGGCGTACGCGGCTGAGACGTTCGGTGTTGACATTAACACGCTCAGAAAATACTCGCAGGCTGAAATTCTCACCCTCGACCAGTACGTAACGGCGGCTTGCCGTTATACGCTGTATCTCAAGGGCTATCAAGTCAGCAAGGACACCGATGAAAAAGAAGTTGCGCGTCTTATGGCTGTCTGCG
>UQQT01000042.1 GCA_900543395.1 uncultured Oscillospiraceae bacterium
AATTCAGGCACATTCTCGACAGTCTCACAGCTTGTCGAAAACTGCTTTTTCGACAAGCTGAGCCGATTTTTAACATCGGCGTATGATTTATGTTGACAAAATATTGTTTACAAAGTAAAATAGAACTAATATATTGATAGGAGAGATGTATATGGACTTTAAAGAAAACGCGTTTATGTATATCATCGCCTTTGTCGTAATAGGATTCGTTGTTGCCGAATCTGTATTTTTTATCGTCAAGGCATGGAAGCGCGCAAAAGAACTGGGTATTAAAAAAGAAACTCTTACCCAGACCGTAACGTCGAGTGCGCTGTTTACAATCGCTCCCGCAATCGCAATTTTTGCGACGGTTATAATTCTCGCTTCGTCTTTGGGTATTGTGCTGCCGTGGATAAGACTTTCGGTCGTCGGAAATCTTGCGTACGAAACGGTCGCGGCGCAGACGGCGCTCGACGCTTTGGGAGGAAGTATTGCCACCGAAATTACCGATCCCGTTCAGTTCTCCGCCGTTGCATGGGTTATGACGATAGGCGTAGCCTTCGGTATTTTCCTTGCTCCGTTTCTTTGCAAGAAAATACTTAACAAGGTCGGCAAGGCGGTACATAAGAATGAAAAAGCCTCGCGTATGGGCGATATAATCTCCGCCGCCGCTTTTATCGGTATTATTGCCGCATTTATCGCGCGCGAAATAAACGGTAAATCGCCTGCAAACAGCGAGATTGTCGACAATGCGGGATTCCTCTCCATTGCAACTCTCGTTACGAGCGTTATTCTCACCCTTGTTCTCGAAACGCTTGCAAAAAAATTCAACTGGTCCAAATTTGAGCCGTTCATTATGCCTATCGCAATGTTCGGCGCAATGGGTATGGCGGTTCTTCTTACTAAGACGCTGCCTGCGGATATCGTACAGTGGACATGGTGGAGCTGAGGAGGTAAACGAAAATGAGTAAATCCAAGAAATCATATATGGATAAAGTGCATGTATGGGGCAGAATATGGAGCTATACGGCGCTTGCTGTGTTCCTTATGATACCTGTATCCATATCGGCATATAACAATGCGTGGCCGCCGGCATCCGTGGTTTTCAGCGCTCTTAAATCGATAATTCTTATTTACTGGACGTCGTCGATAGTCGAGGTTATTACCTACACTCCGATGCTCGGCGCGGGCGGAACTTATCTCGGATTCGTAACGGGAAACATTACAAATCTTAAAATGCCGTGCGCTCTTACGGCTATGGAGAATGCAAAAGTCAGGGCGAATTCCGAGGAGGGCGAGGTTATTTCGACTATTGCTATCGGCGTTTCGTCAATCGTTACGACTGTTATTATCGCGGCGGGCGTGCTTCTTCTGTCTCCCGTTCTTCCAAAGCTCAATTCCTCGGCTGTGTTCAATGCGGCTTTTGACCAGGTTCTTCCCGCTCTGTTCGGAGCTCTCGGAGCATCATATCTCAAAAAACATTGGAGAATCTCGATACTTCCGGTTGTCGTCGGATGCGTTGTTCTGCTGTTCAGTCCGACAATGGGCGTCGGAACGCTTATATTCATAACAATTGTAACAAGCGTGCTCGGTGCGTTTGCAATGTTTAAACTTAATTGGATAAAATAAGCAGTTTGATCGCTTGTTTGACAAAATATTTAATAAGTGTCGTATAAATTTTTATGTTTTTTACTAATACATATTGATTTTCGGTGAATTATGTGTTACAATACGGTTACAAAGTAAAACTTTGAATAATTTATCTGAGGTGTTTTAGAATGTTCAACAAAGATTTTGGTTACATCCAGCAGTTCATCGATTACCTTAAGTATATTATTGATCTTATCCTTAAGCTTTTCGGCAAGGTAAAAGAGAACCCCACCAAGTAATTTTGGTTTAAGAATCGGCAGGGTCGTAAGGCTCTGCTTTTCTTTCTTTTCTTTATTATTTCGGATGTGATAATAAATACCTGTGCCGTGTTAATTTCGTTTAATACGGAGAGTGCGAAGCTTCCGATTTTTAATGAAAAACATAATTTTGTTACGATTGTGTTCTAAGTATTAATTATGTGCAAAAAAAATGTACTTTCACTTGCGCATAAAAAAAATATATGATATCATGACAGTGACTTGAAATATATTAGGGATTCGGAGGGATCTAAATGGAGAAATTTACCTACATTATTCAGTTTATTGTGGAGCTTATTGCATTGATTAAGAAGTTCTTCGGCGGCGGATCCGACTCCGCACAGTAAGCTAAATTCAGTGACGAACGCTTTTATTGATAAATTTTATCAACAAAAGCGTATCATAAAGTTTTTTAAAGCGAGGTGGCAGCAATGGATACAAGCGCATACGAGCGTATCAACCAGTTGGTAGCATATCTTGTAGAGCTTATTAAGCTCGTACTTGACCTTCTCGGAATCAAGACCGACGGTATGACTTTATTTCCCAAAAAGTAATTTCGGCATTTAGTTAATGCTTTGCTAACCAATTACGAATCGAGGTGTACAGAATGTTTGACGATACCATTAAAGTAGTTCAGCAGATGATTGACTATCTTGTACAGATTATCAATATGATTCTTAAGCTCTTCGGTCTCAAGAAGGACGATCCTACCAAGGCATAATTTTTATGTTTGCTTTGTAAAGCGAGGTGTGGAAAATGTCAGATGAAGTAATGAAAAAAATTCAGAATTTCTTTGACTTCCTCAATGAGCTTTTTAATATGATTAAAAAGCTTATCGGGCATCTTGAAGATTCGACTACGTAAAAATTCACTTTTTATATTTTTTTAAGCGAGGTGTGTTGACAATGTTCCTTAAAAACATCACAGTTGATGAGGCTGCCGATATCATGAAGATTATCAAGGCTTTCCTTGGTTGGGTTTATCAGGTACTCTGCGCTCTCGGTCTCGGTCATCTTATGGATCGTATCACCGACAGAATCTGATTAATTTGAACTCGGATTAATAATTAAAGACTGCCGGTCGGGCAGTCTTTTTTTTGCGTAAAAATATCCGCAGCCGTAACAGACTGCGGATATTTTTGTATGCTGTCGGTTTAAATTCCGTAAAGCTTCAGTATTTCGGTCTCGATATCGTCGGCGACTTCGTCTATCGTTTTCGACGCATCGATTATTTTGATATTTTCGCTGTCTTTGAGTATATTGATAACCTCATAAAACCGCGAGCGGATGTCCGTAAGATACGGGATATTTTCGTAAATTTCAATGTCGTCCGAGCTTCTCGCCGTGTTGATTCTCTGCATGCTTATTTCGGGTTTGAGGTCGAGGAATATACACAAATCGGGCTTTCTTATATCCTCGCAGCCGAGGTTTAAGTTTTTGAGCCATTCCATGCCGACGTCGACTCCCTGATAGGCAAGGGTGGAGTAATAATATCTGTCGCACAAAACGGTCTCTCCGCGGTTTAAATGTGCGTTTATTCCGTCGTCGGGGTCTGTATTATGATCGATTCTGTCGGCTGTAAAAACGGCGGCGCAGAGCGTTTTCGGCGCGGGTTTGCCCGAGAGATATTCACGGCACAGCTTGCCGTATGTGTTCTTGGTAGGCTCGGCGGTGCGGTGAGTTTTTATCAATCGTTTTTCAAGCCTGTCGGCTATAATATTCAATTGGGTGGTCTTTCCGCTTCCGTCAAGCCCCTCTATGACGATGAATTTAGAATCCATGATTATTTTTCCTTTGCGATTTTATATAATTCATTGCTTAATCTGCACAGCTCGTCCATTGTCAGAGCCTCGGCTCGTACATTGGTTTTAAGTCCCGCGTTTTCGAGCGCGGAATTAACCTCGTTTTTGTCAATTCCGAGCGAGGAGGAAAGCCCGTTCGCCGCCGTTTTTCTCCTCTGCGAGAACGCCCCGCGGACGGTTTTGAAAAAGAATTTTTCGTCTGAGATGTCAAAATCCCTTGTTTTTCTTACGTCAAGACGAATGACCGCGCTGTCGACGTTCGGCGAGGGCATAAAGCACTCTCTCGGAACTTTGAAAAGCTCGCTCGCTTCTGCGTAGTAATTTACCGCCGCCGTGACCGCGCCGGATTTTCTCGAACCGACTTCGGCGCAGAGCCTTTCGCCCGCCTCGAGCTGAACCATTACGGTTATCGTTTTGAATTCGATTTTGCTTTCGAGAAGCGTCATTATAATAGGGGAGGTGATGTAATAGGGGAGATTCGCGCATACGCACACGTCCGAGCAGTCGGAAAAATTGTCGTCTGTAAGCTTTCTTAAATCAATTTTCATTATGTCGGCGTTGATTACGTCGATGTTGTCAAAATCCGATAATGTCTCCGAAAGTATCGGCAGAAGTCTTGTATCAAGTTCGACCGAAACGACTTTTTTCGCACGTTTCGCAAGTTCGACGGTGAGAACTCCGACCCCCGCGCCGATCTCGATAACGCCCGAATTTTCGGTGATTCCCGACATCTGCGCCATGTTCGGACAGACCTCCGGATCGATTATAAAATTTTGACCGAGTCCCTTTGAAAATGAGAAGCCGTGGCGGGACATGATTTTTTTAATAACATTTATATTTGTTAATTCGTACATTTATTGATCCTTTATTTTTTCAGCTGGCGGATGTCTCTGCCTACGAAATTGAGAGCCTGATATTCGCTTATAAGCCGCGACGTTACCCTGCGGGAATATCTGTTTTCAAGCTCCGTCGGCGTGAGATTTGTACTGATTATCGTGGGCTTGCCCGTGAGCATACGGTTGTTTACTATATTGTAAAATACCGATACGGTAAACGAGGTCGAAAATTCCGCGCCGAGGTCGTCTATTATCAGAAGATCGCAGTCGGTTATTATTTCCTCAGTATTTTCGTTTGATTTCGAACGGTTGAAATGCTCGTTTTCTATCCTCGAAAAGAACGACTGTGCGGAGCCGTAGATTACGTTATAACCCTTTTTTATCGCTTCGCCCGCGATTGCGAGCGACAAATGCGTTTTGCCCAGTCCTGTTTCACCCATCATTATAAGGCTGTATGAATCCATGCCGAAGTCGTCGGCGTACGCCTTGCAGTAGGCGAAGATCCGCGACATTATTTCGCGGTCCCTGCCTTCGTAATAATTTAAATCGAAGTCATCGAACGACGATAGCTTCAGCGGGGAGGTTTTGCTTAACTGTTCCATTGCTATATGCTTTAAAAGCTGTTTGTGGCACTCGCATATTTTACCGTCGCAGAAGCCGGAGTCGGAGCATTTTTTGCACGTATACGGCGTTTCGAGATAATCTTCGGGCAGTCCCGCATCCTTTAAAAGAGCGGTTATGTCCGATTGCGCTTTTAAATTGATATCGCGCAGTTTATCTATATATTTCGATGCGTTTTCGCCCATTCCGATAACTTTAAGCACTCCGAACGCTGATTCCTTCATCTTTTTTTCGATTTCGAGATATTGAGGTCTCATGGCGGCGAACGCGTCGCGGTGTTCGCGCTGTATTATTTCCGCCTCGTTTTTTCTTCTCGAAAGCTCGTCGCGGGCAAGCTCGAAAATTTTGCTTCCGAACGGCATTTATGTCACCGGCCTTTCTTTGTTTTTGTCGGAATTTCTCCCGTGCTGAACGCTTTTTGAATGTCGTAGGACGCTTTGCTCTGCTGTTTGGACTGTGAAGCTGATTTTTTTGTCTGCACCGTTTTTTCTCTGAATTTTTCGTCGTCGGCAAGAACCTCGTCCTTTGTTTTAAAGCCCGAATTATGCCACGCGGAGAGCATTGTGTCCATGTATTTGAAATTGAGCTTTCCCGTTTTATCCATCATTCTCTCGTAGGCGAAGTAGATAAATTCCGCGGAAAAACCGTAAGAATCCGACCATTTGAGCAGATATTCGCTCTGTCTTGACGTGGGCTTCGGATTGTCAAGCCCCATCATGATTTTAAGTTCGTTCCACAGCGTGTTTACGCTCTCGAGCGAGGCTATGCGTTTCGCGGCTTTTTCGAATGTGTCGATTTCCTTTTCCGCCCAGTCCTCGCCGATTTTTTCTATGTATCTGACGCTCTTTTTGCCTATCGACTGCGCGTATTCGCACAGCATTACGATAACCTCCGGCGGGAGCCCCTCGTGATCCATCAGATATAAAAGACTCGACTGTGTGTCGTAGCCCAATGTTCTGCCGAATATGCGTTCGGCTTCGAAAAACATATCTCTGACTTCCCGGCTTTCCGTAATTCTCGCGGCTATCTGCTCGTGAGTCGGGCGGACGGCGGGGGGCATGCGGTGCTCCGGCTGCGGGGAGCCGGGAGAAGTGCTGTTCTTAACTCCGGGTATTTTTGCTGTTTCTTTATTTTCGGTTTCGCCGGGCTTCGGAGAATCAAAAAACGAAATCTGTTCCGGCTGTTTTACGGTTGATTTGATTTTTTTAATATCCGGTTTTACGTCGGTTTCTTTCGTGTTGATTTTATTTGAATCGTCAATACTTATTATCCCCGACTCGACCCAATACTGGAGCGCGTCGGAAATGTCCGCGCACGGTATGCCAAGCGCGGACGAAACGTCTTGAATATCGGGATTCTCCGCGGAGTGGCGGAATATCCAAACGAGGGCTTTCAGCTGAACAGCCCCCGCAAGTCTTATGTGCTTGTCCGCAACGGACGACGGTAAAACGAATACCGAGGAGTATGCTGACGGATTTATCTTAATCATGTATAAAAACTCCGATTATTTTTTTCCCGTAGAGCCGAATCCGCCCGCGCCCCTGTCGGTTTCGTCAAGCTCGTCGGCGATCTCAATCTCGGGGATGATAACGGGGGCGATTACGAGCTGGGCTATTCTCTCGCCGGGTTCGACGGTGTAGGGGACGTCGAACTGGTTTACAAGTCCGCAGATAATCTCTCCGCGGTAGTCGGAATCGATAAGACCCACGCAGTTTGCGGGAGCCACGCCGTGCTTTATTGCCGTTCCGCTTCTTGCGTAGACGAACGCGGCGTAATCGGGACTTTCAAGCTGAACGGCTATGCCCGTATGAATTTTTTTGCACTCGTGCGGATTTATCGTAATGCTTTCGCTCTCCGCGCTGTAAAGATCCATACCCGCGCTTCCCTCGGTCGCTCTCGACGGAATACGGGCGTTTTCGTTTAACTTTTTAATTTTAAGAATCGGCATTTTATTCTGCTTTCTCCTGTTCATCGGGTAATTTTTTGCTCTTTTTCAATTTGAGATTTTCGCGTTTGAGCGCGTCTCTCTGCGTTTTCGCCTTTGCCGCGTCCTCAAGGCTTTCCTTTAAACGCTCCTTTAAGTCCTCGCATTCCTTTTTCGTCTTATGGTACGAATCGGCGTATTCGAGACTTAAAAGAACGGTAGCCTGCGCGTCCGTTATGAAACGCGAACGGGCAGTGATCTCGCCCAGACGTGCGTCTATTTCCGAAGCTAAAAATTCGGCGTATTGGGGTTCGTTGTCAGTAATTACGATATAGTTTACTCCGCCGACGGTGAGTTTTACTTTGTTTTTGTCCATTGACTCTTTCTCCTTAAATGTTACGTTTCCAAAATATATTATACAGTTTTGAACAAAAATAATCAATATATATTTTATTTTTCTACTTGTAATAAACGTGTAGGTCTGTTATACTTATAAATAATTATAGATATTATTTAAAAGAGGCGAATGTCGTGACGAAAGCGGAAAAAACCGTCGAAGAATTAAAAAAGAAGTCGATGACGGTATCTTTTGCCGAATCGTGTACGGGCGGACTCCTTGCAAAAATGATTACGGACGTGAGCGGTTCGTCCGCCGTTTTCGAGTGCGGGGTCGTTTCGTATTCGAACAGAATCAAACATGAAATTCTCGGAGTAAAAAACGACACGCTCGAAAAATATACGGCGGTCAGCAAGCAGACCGTTATCGAAATGGCGCAGGGCGTAAAAAGGCTCTCGGGCGCGGATATTGCGGTTTCCGTCAGCGGAATAGCGGGTCCCGGATCCGATTCATCGGGACTGCCGGTCGGACTTATATGGATATGCGTTATTTTTAAAAATAAAACCGTTACAAAAAAGCTTACGAATTCATTTGACGAAAACGTAAGGGAAAATAACAGACTTTCCGCCGCCGAGGCGGTTTTCGATATGATACTATCAATTCTCGGAAGTGAATCAAAATGAAAGAAAATGAAGAAACCATTAAAGCCGAACAGGGCGAAGAAAATTTGACTAACACCGATACGTCCTCTGCTTCGGATTCGGAAAACGCCGAAAAAAAAGAGACTGACGAATCGAGGGATATTTCCGACAAGGCCGCAGGTCTGCCCGAGATGGTTTATCTCGACCCGAATTCATCAAAAAAGATAAGCTCGGACGAAATTGCCGCCGACCCTGCGTTTAAGAAAAATTCGGACAGAGCGGAAAAGATAATGAACGACCATAAGTCGCAGATGGAGAAGCAGAAAAACACGCTTGTGTTTTCGATTCTCATGTGTATAAGCGCGGTAATGCTCATTCTCTCCGTCGTTCATCTGTTTGTGGCGAGACGTTCAAACGAAATCAATATCGAAAAGCAGAATCAGTCGCGGATAGTAAGCTATCGGTTTACGAGTGCGTTCGGCGATACCGTCAAGACAAAATCCGCGGATTATCCCGAGGGAATTATGGATAAATTCAAACAGCTCTACGCGCAGAACAACGACTTTTACGGCTGGATAAATATTCCTAATACAAGTATCGACATGCCGACGTATCAGGGCGATACGAACGACACGTATTTCAGACACGATAACTACGGACTGTATTACCGCAGGGGAATGGCGTTTGTCGACGCATACTGCAAGGACGATCTCGGCAGCAGAAATACAGTCATTCACGCTCATAACTACGGCGACGGACTTCTGTTCGACGATCTTCACAAATACATGGATCTCGATTTCTATAAGGCAAATCCCGTTATAAATTTCTCGACGAGGTACAAGGATTATAAATTCAAGGTCATAGGCTGTTTCGTAACCAACGGAAGCAGTGAGGGAGACAACGGATATCTGTTCTATTACGTAGAACCCAACATGTCCGATCAGTGCCTGCTTGATTTCGTCGACGAGGTAGAGCAGAGGAGCTTCATCAAAACCGGCGTTGACGTTCAGGGTACGGATAAGCTTCTGACTCTTTCGACATGCACGTACTACTTTGACAGAAACGGAGCCTTGCAGGACGCAAGATGCGCCGTAGTCGCAAGACTCGTACGCGACGGAGAGAGCGCGGAGGTCGATACCTCAAAGGCGACAAAGAATGAAAATCCCCGTATGCCTCAGCTTTACTACGACGTATTCGGAGGAACGAATCCGTATAAGAATGCTTCCAAGTGGGAGGCATATTGATTTAGGAGAGACAGGTGAATAAAATGCCTCATACAAAAGATGACAGAGAGCCTGAGGTAAACGGCGGATCCGACGGATTCGACCTCGGGGCTCTTACGGATAAATATTCGGTGTCGTCCGACATAGATTTGTCGGGAGTCGAATCGCTGTTCAGAGAACTTTCCGTTGAGAAGAAGCCGAATGCGGATAACAAGTCGGCAAAAACGGGAGCTTTGGCGGATTCGGACGATACGGGCGATATAGACGATATAGTAAACGAATTCGAAAAGACAATGCCGAAAAACGGCGGACGCTCACACTCGCCGAGAGTCGTTTATGCAGAGGACGGCGGTTTTAACAACGAACCGAAGCCCGTTACCTTGAAAAAACGCGACATCGCCGTAAACAAAAACGAATATTCTCCGAAAACCGAAAGCCGTCCTGCCGCGGGAATCCCCGTGGGAAAGAAAAAGAGCGCGGGCAGCCGTGTGATTTTCTCCGCCGAGCCGACGGACAGCAAGGACGGAAAGCCGGAAGTTAAAGCGGAGGATAATACATATTCAAAAGCCGTTCCCGTTTCGAAAAAGCGGACGGAAATTAAAGACGAAGAAAACAAGGACGACTTTGTGCCGGTAACTGCAGCCGGTTCGGACAGCGAGGAATTCGCTGATATTTTGAAAGATATTTCGGATGATAAAAAGACCGAAAACGACGAAGCTGTAAAAGAATCGGAAGCTGTAAACAATTCGGACGAAAAACCGAATGAGGACAAAGCCGAACCGAAGAACGAAAATACTCCGGACGAAAGCGACGACGAATTTTTCGACGTTAAAATCGAATCTCTTGACCCGTCGGCAAGCAACGCGTTTACAGAGGACGACATGCTCCTTTATGAAAAAGAGCGCAACAAGGCTCTCGGAAAGAAGGATTCAAAGGGCGCGTTCAAGCGTTTTGTCAGAAGCGTTATTCCGCAGAAGGGCGATTCCGCGGGCGAGATAGTCAGAAAAATAATTCTTATCGTTTCCGCCGTTACGATTCTCGTCTGCGCGGTATGGTTCGGAAATTATTACTTACAGCATTTCAACGAAAAAGACGAGCTTAAAAAGCTCGGTACGGAGGTTACGACCGACCCCGACGCCGATCTCGCTGCCGAGTGGGCGAAGATAAAGGCGGAGTTCCCCGACGTGGATTTCCCCGACGGAATGAATATAAAATACGCGAGGGCGTACGCGGTCAACCGGGACATGGTCGGCAAGCTGAAAATTCCGGGAACGGCTATCGATATACCGATAGTTCAGTGCAAGGACGATACCGCCGACTATCAGTATTACCTTAAACATTCGTTCCAGAAAAAGGACAGCAAGTACGGCACGCCGTTCATGAGCGCGGAGTGTGATCCGTTCAATCTTGGTGATACGACGGTAATTCACGGTCACAATATGTACGACAACCTCATGTTCGCCGATCTTGAAAAATATTATAAGCTCGACGGCTACAAGGAGTCGCCGACGATTCAGTACAACACTCTGTTCAAGGATTACGATTGGAAGATATTTGCGATTATAATAACCAACGGTTCGGCTTCGGGCGATAACGGCTATGTTTTTGATTTTACCGCGCCGAGCTTCGGAAGCAAGCAGAACAAAGCCGATTTTATCGACGGACTGCTTGAGAGAAGCATATACAATATCGATGTGGACGTTAACGCGGACGATAAGCTTCTCGTTCTCAATACGTGCTGTTACGTATTCAACGGCGCGCACCTCGGAGTCGCCGCCAGAATGGTTCGTCCCGGTGAGAGTGCGGACGTAGACGTTTCAAAGGCGACCGTAAACGAGAATGCGAGATATCCGCAGGCGTGGTATGACGCGAAGAATCAGTCCAATCCGTACAAGGATGCGTACAGATGGCATCAGACGGGCTGATAACCGCTCTGTTTTAAACAAGGAGAAAGACTAACAATGAAAATAGATATCGTTTCTTTTTCGGACACGGGACTTGAAAATTACCCCGATATTACCTCGGTTCTTCTCAATTCTCTGATGACCGTTTCGGGTGAGAACATCGCTATCCCGCAGTCTTATAAAAGCGTAAAAGAGGGATTGCCCGCGATAGCTTCCGCTTTGAAAAAATGCGACGTGCTGTTTATTCTCACATCTCTTGACAAGTATCACGAGACGAAGCGCGATATATGCCAGGCGTTTCATTTCAAAGTCGAGAATAATGCGGACATTCGCATTAAGCTGTCCTCACAGCCTGACGCGGATCTGCTCGACGTTCATTCTCTTATGCCTGTCGGCGCGCTCGCTCTGCCGCTGAGCGACGGGATGTTCTCGTCGTTTGTAATAAGGTCGAAAAAACAGAGCATTTTCTTCATGCCGATAAGCCGTGACAGAACGTTCCTTGTTATGAAGATACACGTATTTCCGTATCTTGAACAGTTCTATCACTGCAAATGCACAAGCTTTTCGGATTTCGAGACCGATTACGCGGGCGTCGTGTTTAAAAATGCGGCAGCCGACAGCGATGTTAAAATTGCGATAACGAATACCAACGTTTTAAAATACGTGAAGAAGCACATGATATGCGACGGCATTATCCAAAGATATACCGACGCGGTGCCTTACGTTCACGAGAACGACATTCAGGATTTTTCGGATTATACCCGAATGAAAGCCGAGGGCGCGGCGGAATTTCTCGAATACCCGTTCGGTGCCGCCCTTGTCGAGGACAACGACAGCGTCAGCGGGGATTACAGGGTGTATATCGCCGTTGTGAATGAGACGGAATCTGCCGTCAAATGCGTTTCCTCGCTTCCCGATGAAACCTACGACGCCTTTATACATACGGTTATGTCGGAGTTTCTGATAATGATGTCGCAGATGATCTCGACTTCGGATTCAAGACGCGCGTACCCCGATACACAGTACGCGGGCGACGAGGAGGATCCCGAGCTTCGTTCGGTAATCAAAGGGTGGAAGCCGTATCTTTACGCTCTGCTCGTCGCGGCGGCGTGCGGTCTTACGTATTACGCCGTTAAGCTTGCTCAAAGCGGAACGTTTTTCTTCGGACTGTGATTTCTTATGTTCAGATTTAAAAACAGATTTGCGGTTTTCTTTATTACCGCGCTTATCAGTTTCTGCGCGGTGACGATGAATCTGCAGGAGGATATCTTCTGTTTAAGAGGGGATCCCGATTCGGATATGATAGTGACGGATGACGACGTTTCGCTGATACTGAAATATTCGGCGAGACTCGAAAAGCCCGAATCGCTCGTTGTTAAAATGTCAGCCGACGTAAACAACGACGGAAAGATAACTCCCCGCGACGCGATGTATGCAAAATACGCTTCGCTCGGACTGATATCGTTAAGCGACCCGGATTCTCTCGAATCATTCGGAATTACCGTGACGCGCGAGACTGTCCCCGCAGATTCGGTCAAAAACGGGGCGGCGTCCGATCAGGTTCAGCTCGTTACCGACGCGTCCGTCGGCGAAACCGGAGCAAAATACGCAGATAATCAAAAAATCTATCTCTATCCCGATTTAAGCTCTCTGCTTAATATCAGAGACACGTTCATAATTGTAACGTACGGTTACGGTCACTGTCTCGGAATGAGCCAGTACGGCGCGGTCGGTATGGCGAGAGACGGATTTAACTATATTCAGATATTACAGCATTACTATTACAACGTTCAGATAGCGTACGAACAGCCGAGAGCCACCGTTTCACTCAAAGGAACGCAGGTCGATACTGTCGAAATGCTGTCGAGAATCGTTCAGCAGGAGATTGCGGGACTTACCCGCAGAGGAGATTCTCTCGACGCGAACGCTCTGAAAGCACAGGCTGTCGCGGCGTATACCAATATGAAATACTCGGGCTACAAGGTGCAGGGATGTACGTACGTTTCGTCGTTCTCACGATGTACGGACGATGTTATAAACGCTGTAAAATCAGTCGTCGGTCAGTTTATCATGTATAATAACGAACCGATATACGCTTATTACGGTGCGATGTCCGCGGGCATAACCGCCACGACGCAGGCGGTATGGGGAACCTCGGGGCAGCCGTATATAGCGAATGTTCCGTCATACTGGGACTGCAATTACTCGTCCTACGTCGGAGTCAAAACCGTATCGGCGGAGCAGATGCGAAATTACATAACTGCATACGACGGTTCCATAAGACTTTCGGACGATCCGTCGCAGTGGCTCAGAATTTTGGCGCACGACGACGCGGTGAACGAGACGACGGGCTATGTTTATTCAATGCAGGTCGGCGACAGAGTAATCGAATCGGGCGCGGGTATGGTGTTCAGGGACAAAATAATGGACTACTCCATCAAATCTCCGTGCTTCAACATAATTTATAACGGTCAATTTTATTAAAGGAAGATGATATAAAATGTCAATTCTTATCACAGGCGGAGCCGGCTTCATTGGCTCGCACACATGCGTTGAATTCCTTAACGCGGGGTACGATATCGTCGTACTCGACAACTATTCAAACAGCAGTCCCAAGTCTCTTGACAGAGTATCGGAGATAACGGGCAAAAAGTTCCCGTTTTATAACTGCGACATAAGAGACAGAGCGGGGCTTGATAAAATATTCGAAAAAGAGAATATCGAGGCGGTCATTCATTTTGCGGGTCTTAAAGCCGTCGGCGAGAGCTGCAGAAAGCCTCTTGAATATTATGAAAATAACATAGGCGGTACCGTAACTCTTCTCGAGTGTATGAGAGACCACGGATGCAAAAAGATAGTATTCAGCTCGTCGGCAACCGTTTACGGCAGTGAAAACAAGTGTCCGTTTAAAGAGGACATGAAGGTCGGCGGTACGACAAATCCCTACGGCACGACGAAGCTTTACATCGAGACTGTATTAAAGGATCTCTATACCTCGGACAACGAGTGGAGCGTGGTTCTTTTAAGATACTTTAACCCCATCGGCGCGCACGAGAGCGGTAAGATAGGCGAGGCGCCCAACGGTATTCCCAATAACCTCATGCCCTACATTTCGCAGGTCGCGATAGGCAAGAGAGACCATCTGAGCGTATTCGGAAACAACTATCCCACGCCCGACGGAACCGGAGTCAGAGACTATATTCACGTAGTCGATCTTGCAATAGGACATCTTAAAGCCGTCCCCGTTCTCTTTAAACAGACGGGCGTTGAGGTATTCAACCTCGGTACGGGCAAGGGCGTAAGCGTTCTCGAACTCGTACACGCTTTCGAGGAAGCGACGGGCGTTAAGATTCCGTATGAAATCGTTGACCCGCGTCCCGGCGATATCGCTTACTGCTATGCGGACGCTTCAAAGGCTTTAAACGTACTCGGATGGAAAGCCGAGCGCGATATTTACAAAATGTGCGAGGATACGTGGCGTTGGCAGAAGAACAACCCCAACGGCTACGACGACTGATCCCGCCGAAAAAAGGCGTTGAGCTTAAATGTTCAAAAATAAAATACTGAAAAAAACGGCGGCGGTTATGTCGGTAATAATTCTGCTGTGCGTAAACGTTTTCTGCGTTTTCGCGCAGGAGAGCGTATCGGATTATTATAACTCTGACGAGGAGTTTAATTTCCTCGCCTCCGATATACTCAATTCGAGTACGGCTCTTACGCTCAGGGACAGAGCGTCCGGCGTTACCGTCACGTTTAAGGATAAAACAAAACTGCCCGAAAATCTTTCCGTTTCGTCTTATCGTATAATTTCGGGCGATATATATGATAAAATAAAAATAAGATTTTCTTCTCTCGATCAGTTTGACGTTTTTGCGGTCGAATTGACCGATGCGGGCGAAAAGTGGGAGTACGACGGGCTTGCCGTGTGGAGCGTTCCGATTCCCGATTCGTTTATGTCGCCGAAATGCGCGGTGTACTATATGCCCGACTCGGGCAACGCGCGAGAGTGTGTTTCGAAACAGGGCAGCGGCGAGGTTTCGTTCGTGTCGACGAATGCGGGCGTATATTATATTTATAATGACAACGGCTTCCATTTGGGCGACGTCGATAATAACGGCAAGATAAATGCCGCGGACGCAAGACTTGTATTAAGATACTGCGCGAGACTTGAAACCTTCAGCGACGTTCAGATATTGAGCAGCGATATAAATTCGGACGGCAAGGTTACCGCCGCCGACGCGAGACTGCTGTTGAGATACGCCGCTGGACTCGCAATACTGAAATATCTCGGAGGATAATTTAAATGGATATATTTCCGAAGGCTGTGGACTGCATAAAGTCCGCGGTTCGAAAGGGTGCGAAAAGAAAGGCGGAGAAAAATCCGCCCGAACGTATATACGAGCATAAATACGATTATGCCGAAGGTGTTTCGGAGCGTTTCACGGCGGGCTTCGGTTTTGCAGAAATGATACCCGAGGAAAAAATACCCGGTAGAAAAAAATACTATATAGCAGGCTACAGAATAAACAATCCTACCGTCGGCGTTCTCGATATTCCGAGAGCAAAGGCGTTTTGGGTCGACGACAACACGGGGCGCGGAGGCGTTGTTTTCGTTGCCGTTGACTGTGTGGGACTGTTTTCGTCCGACGTTAAGGATATAAATAACAGTATGTCCGTTTTCCTTAATAACATAGGATGCAGAAGCATTAATATCTGCGCGACTCACACGCATGCGGGCATTGATACCATGGGAATGTGGGGACCGCTTCCGCGTTCGGGCAGAGACAAAAAATATATCGAAATCGTTAAAAATGCAGTAAGACACGCCGTCGAGGACGCTTATTATTCGAGAAAAGACGGACGTATATTTGTCGGAAGCGTAAAAACCGACGAGGGATTTCAGAGAGCGGACAGACCGCCTCACGTATTCTCCGACGTTGTTACGAGATTTCATTTTGTTCCCGACGACGGAAGCCGTGACGTGTACATAGTCAATTTTGCTTCCCACCCCGAGGCTCTTGAGGGCAGGAACTCAATGGTCAGTGCGGATTTTCCCGCATATACCGCAAAATACGTCGACGAACATCTCGGCGGAGATTTTATGTATTTCTCCGGCGCGATAGGCGGAATACGAACATGGCCTCTTGACGATAATAACGTTATTTCAATGCTTAAAACGGCACAGAAACTCGGCGAATACGTCTGCTCGGTTAAGGACGAGAGAGAGCTTAAAGCAAGCATTAATATATTAAAACGCGAATTCTATGTAGACGTTGAGAATCCCGTGTTCTATGCCGCGGGCAGAACGGGAATTATTCCTGCGGAGATTGAATATACGGGCTCGGGCGATTTGAACATTTCGCTTAAAACGGAGATGACATATATTTCGTTCGGAGGAATAAATATGCTCCTGCTCCCGTGCGAGCTGTTCCCGGAGCTTCTTTTGGGCGGATATTTAAGTAAAGAGGAGTCGTCGATTGACGCGTCCCCCGATATGAATCCCGAACCGCTCTGCGATATAATCGGGGACAAAAATCTGCTCGTATTCGGACTTGCGAACGACGAGATAGGCTATGTTCTTGCACCGAACGACTATTTTCTCTCGGAGTCTAATCCGTTTATCGATCAACCGGTCGATAAATTCGGCAGGAGACACTATCCCGAGACTAATTCGGTAGGTTCGGGCGCGGCGTATACCATCGCAGATAATTTTAAGGAAATTGTTAAAATAATAAAGGCAAAATGAAATGAAAGAGGAGTTGGAAAAATGCAGGTTGCTGTAATGGGCTTCGGTACGGTCGGTTCCGGTGTTGTTGAGCTTATGGACAAGAACCGCGACAGCATTGTCGAAAGAAGCGGACAGAATTCTCTGGAGGTAAAATATATTCTTGATATCAGAGATTTTCCCGACAGTATTTACAAGGATAAATTAGTAAAGGATTTTAACGTAATTCTCAATGACGACGACGTAAAAATCGTCGTCGAAACAATGGGCGGACTCAAGCCCGCTTACGAATTCGTAAAAAAATGTCTTGAAAAAGGAAAGAGCGTCGTAACTTCCAATAAGGAGCTTGTTGCGCAGAAGGGCTTTGAACTGCTCGAAACCGCGAGAAAAAATAATGCGAATTTTCTGTTTGAGGCAAGCGTGGGCGGAGGTATTCCGATTATCAGACCGTTAAGTCAGTGCCTTGCCGCAAACGAAATAGACGAAATTGCGGGAATATTAAACGGAACAACCAATTTCATTCTGACTAAAATGATTAATGAGGGCGAGTCGTTTGATTCTGCGCTGAAAACCGCGCAGGAGCTGGGCTATGCCGAAAAGGATCCGACAGCCGACGTCGAGGGTCACGACGCGTGCAGAAAGATTTGTATTCTCGCTTCCCTTGCGTACGGCAGACATATTTATCCCGAGTTTGTTTCGTGCGAGGGCATAACGAAAATTTCACTCGCGGACGTTGCATATGCAAAAAGCAGAGGATATGTTATAAAGCTTATCGCCAATGCAAAAAGAATGCCCGACGGTAAAATTTCGGCTTGCGTAGGTCCCGCATTTGTACGCGAACACTCACAGCTGGGCAGCGTAGAGGACGTTTTCAACGCTATTCTCGTAAGAGGAAACGCGACGGGCGACGTTATTTTCTACGGCAAGGGCGCGGGCAAGCTCCCGACTGCGAGCGCGGTTGTTGCGGACGTTATAGACTGCGCGAAGCATACGCAAAGACCTAAGGCTTTCGGCTGGAAGCAGGACGGAGACGCTTCGTGCGTAGAGGATCCCGGCAAGGTTACCGAACCTGTTTACATCAGAGCGTTGACCGCCGACAGGGAAAAGACCGTTTCTGCTCTTAATGATAAAATCGGCGCATTAAGCGTTCTTTCGCGTCAGGGTGCGGACGAAAACGAGCTTGCCGTTATAACGAATCCCGTCGAGCGGGCAAGGCTTGACGAGGCGTTGAAGTCGATAAGCGGTTTGGATGTTAAATCGGTTATCAGAATTACGGATTATTAATTATAAATTATAATATATTTACCGGAGGAAATTATGGCTCTTATAGTACAGAAATTCGGCGGAAGCTCCGTTGCAGACGCCGAGAGGGTCAATAATGTCGCCTCGATCGTCACCGATACTTACAAGGCGGGCAATGACGTAATTGTCGTTGTTTCGGCGCAGGGCGACACGACCGACGACCTTATTGACAAGGCGAAAGAGATTAACCCCAACGCTTCAAAGAGAGAGATGGATATGCTTCTCTCTGCGGGCGAGCAGATTTCTATTTCACTGCTCGCAATGGCTATCGAAAAAATAGGCTGTCCCGTCGTTTCGATGCTCGGCTGGCAGGCGGGCTTCATTACGAACAGCGCATATTCGACGGCGAGAATAAAAAAAGTAAAAGCCGAACGCGTTAAGAACGCTATCGACAAGCATCAGATTGTCGTTGTTGCCGGATTCCAGGGGCTTAACAAATACGACGACATAACCACGCTCGGCAGGGGCGGTTCGGATACGAGCGCAGTCGCTCTCGCTGCCGTGCTTCACGCCGACAGATGTCAGATATTCACCGATGTTGAGGGCGTTTTCACCGCCGACCCGAGAAAGGTTCCCGGTGCGAAAAAGCTCGACGAAATCACATACGACGAAATGCTCGAGCTTGCAACGCTCGGAGCGCAGGTGCTGAATAACCGCTCGGTTGAAATGGGCAAAAAATATAACGTAGAGATTGAGGTTCTCTCCAGTCTGAAGAGAGTTCCCGGAACTGTTGTTAAGGAGTCTGCAAAAATGGAAAAAATGTTAGTCAGAGGCGTTACAAAGGACACAAACGTTGCGAGAATTTCTATAATCGATTTGCCCGATATCCCCGGTATCGCGTTCAAAATTTTCGCAAAGCTTGCCTCTAAGAATATAAATGTTGATATTATTCTCCAGTCCATCGGGAGAGAGGGTTCAAAGGATATTTCCTTTACCGTCGCGGGCGATAACGGAGACGAGGCTGTGGATATACTCAAAACCGCTATTCCCGAGCTTGAGGGTAAAAAGATTCTCTGCGAGACCAATATAGCAAAGGTTTCCGTTGTCGGTGCCGGCATGGAGACTCACCCCGGCGCGGCTGCCATGATGTTCGAGGCTCTTTATGAGCAGAATATCAATATCCAGATGATTTCGACCTCGGAAATTAAAATTTCCGTTCTTATCGATAAAAAGGACGCTGACAGAGCCGTCAGCGCGGTTCACGACAAATTCTTCCCCGAAGAGAACGGTTAATATAACGGATTGATATGAAAAATCCCCGAATCGCAGTGATTCGGGGATATTTTTGTTTTTGAGTGGGGGATTGTATTTTGTTTCTTTCTTTCCGATAATTTATGTCGGAGGTTGAGCGGATGAAATTAACAAACAAAATTATAAATGATTTTAAAGTATATTTGACTGATAATGATAAGAGCGTGTATACTGTCGAAAAGTATATCCGTGATGTGATGAAATTTAAAGATTTTGCGTGCGATTGTGAGATAGTAAAAGAGACGGCGGGGGAATATAAGAATTATCTGATTAGAAACGGGTACTTTGTCAGGAGTATTAATTCTATGCTTTCATCTGTAAACGCACTGTTTGAATTTTTGAATAAAAACGATTTGAAAGTAAAGACAATAAAAATGCAGAGAAGCGTATACTGTCCCGAGGATAAAGAGCTGACACGGGCGGAATATCAGCGACTTTGTACGGCGGCAAAGATGAAGAAAAATAACCGCCTTGAACTGATTATCGAGACGGTTTGTTCCACCGGCATACGTATAGGTGAATTAAAATATATTACGGTCGAGTCGGCTAAACGTGGAGAGGCGGTCGTAACGCTCAAAGGTAAGACGAGATATGTTTTTATATCCAAGGAGTTAAAAAGAAAACTGCTCCGTTATTCGGCGGAGCAGGGGATAAAGTCGGGTATGATATTTATAACGCGTACGGGTAAAGCCGTGAATAGGACTAATGTCTGGCGCGATATGAAAAATCTGTGCAAGGACGCAGGGGTAATGCCCGAAAAGGTTTTTCCGCATAATTTAAGACACCTGTTTGCAAGAACATTTTAT
>UQQT01000043.1 GCA_900543395.1 uncultured Oscillospiraceae bacterium
TAACAAAACATAACGTGTCTTTAAGGCGTGGTTCAGGTGCTTTATCGACAGTCTGTCGGCTCGTTTGAAAAAACGAGCCGATTATTTTTTTATTATTGAAATCATTTCATTATTATGGTATTCTGTATTCTGGAAAACAGATGACTGGAGAATTTATATGAAAACCAATCTTTTTACTAAATTTGTCTCGATGTTACTGTCCGCGCTGACTCCGTTTTTTACATGGGTTCGTTACGGCGGATATGTTGACAAGACAAAATTTACGGGTTCGGACTACACGATTCAGCGCATTGATTTAAGCGTAAAGCCGGAGGGACTCGACAAAAAATTCGATTATCTCTATGACCTTACGACTCTTGACGATTCCAAATCGTATACGGCGCATCCCGATTCCGTTCTGCTTAAAAACGGCGATATCCTCACCATGTACCCCGCCGGTCACGGCAAGGGCGCGGTTCTTAATAAGATAAGCACCGACGGCGGTTTTACGTGGAACGGCGAAATAGAAAATACGCCCGATTCGTGGGAGAATTCGAGGGAAACTCCCACCGTTTACAGACTTACGTTCACAGACGGAAAAACGGATGATAAGCTTATAATGATTTCGGCTAACCCCAAGTGGCCGAATCAGTCGACGACGGGCGGATTCAACTGCTCGATTTCGTGCGACGAGGGCAGAACTTGGACCCAATTTGAAAGATTTTACGCAAAGGACGAGGAGGGCGGAGTTGTTCCGATTGTCGCCATGTCGAGCCTTACGCAGTTAAAAGAGGACGGCAAATTCACAGACAAGTGGATGGGACTTTTCCACGACGCGGATTTCTATAATTATAAAACGATTCTGACCTTCGACGAAGAGGGAAATATGCATTGGTCTAAGCCCGAAAAATATTTCTCCGAGTACAGGGATATCGAGAAAAAGTCGAATATGTGCGAGGTCGAGGTTATCCGTTCCGATATGGGCAAGGGCGATGAGCTGTGCCTTATAACGAGAAGCAATACGAAAAAGATGAATTCGCTGATTTCGTTCTCGTCCGACGAGGGTAAAACATGGTCGTACCCGAAGGAGGCTCCCGCTGCTCTTAACGGTGAGAGACACAAGGCGGACTATACGCCCGACGGCAGACTGTTCATAACGTTCCGCTCGATTGAACGCGGACAGAAAGCGGCGGACAACGCTCCCAGAGGCAACCGAAACGGCTGGATGAGCGAGGGCTGGGCGGCATGGGTCGGCACGTACGACGACCTCAAAAACGGCACAGAGGGTCAGTACAGATTAAAGCTTGCCCATACGTATCTTAAATATCAGACCGAAAAGGAGTATGCCGCAAATGCCGATACGGGCTACTGCGGAAACGTCGTACTCGATGACGGAACGATAGTTACGACGAACTACGGCAGATTCGACACAAATAAGAGAAACAGCGATTTTACGCTCAAAACGTATATCGCATCGAAGAGAATTAATTTAAAAGATATAGACGAGCTGGCTTCCCGGCTTAATAATAATTAATTGTCAATATATAACGGCAGATCTTCGCGCTTTACGACTTTTACACATTCGCACAGCGCGAAGATTTTTTTTATTTCCTCCGATTCCGAATTATTTTTACCCATGTCGACTGCGACGATTTTGTACGACTTATTCTCCGCGAATAAATTTATTCTCTCATAGGCGTACATTACGGCGCGTACGTCGGAATTTAATTTTCCCGTCAGCGGAATTACGAAATATGCAGTTCGTTTCTCCGCGTCCCGTCTTAAAAACAACAGCATTAAAAGATATCCCGCAGATATGATACCGAGTACGCTCAATGCCGTTAAAAATGAGCAGACGATAATTTTAAGCATAAAAAATCACCCCGCTTCATTATACGGGGCGAATAAAAAAATGTGAGTGAGCCTGTAAGCCGGGTTCTGTCTTTTAAGGCAATCATCTGTCTTGCCGTCCCGTTGCCGAAACGGTCGTGCCACCCGTCGGAGTTAGCGTCGAGCAGACAACTCCTGTCGGTGTTGCATCGGATAGGGTTTACATCCCGGAGACGTCTCCGTTCCGGAGGTGAGCTCTTACCTCGCCTTTCCACCCTTACCTGAAAAATCAGGCGGTATATCTCTGTTGCACTTTCCCTAAGGTCACCCTCGGCGGCCGTTAGCCGTTATCCCGCTCTGCGATGCCCGGACTTTCCTCATGCTTAATAGCACGCGACTGCCCGGCTCACTCATCAAATTAATTTTAAATCAAATTTAATATTCTGTCAACCGTTATTTAAGGTTTTATTATTGCATATAAAATGAGAATATGGTATTCTATAACAAACGATAATTTACATTCGTAAATTATTGTTTAATCTAAAATCCGGAGCTGCACTTTTCGCTATGAATTTTTATGACGCATACGTTCATTCTTACACGATTAACGAAAACAATGAAAAGGAATTTTTCGATATTGTGCGGGACGTTTATTTTTCCGACGAGGTACAGGGGCAGGCGAAGTATATTCAGCATGCCGACATAAACCGTTTACAGCACGTTACAAGCGTGGCGTACATGGCTTATCTGTACTGCAAGGAGAATCACGCGGATTTCCGCGCGGCGGCAAAGGCGGGAGTGCTTCACGATCTCGTTTATTACGACTGGCATGTCGCGGGCGACGGTTCGCACCGTCTGCACGGGTACAGACATCCCGGCTTTGCGGTAAAAAACGCAAGGGAGCTTTGTGATTTAAGCGAGACGGAGGAAAATATCATCAGACGGCATATGTGGCCTCTTACACCCATGCCGCCTAAGTACAAGGAGGGATTTATTGTAAGTATAATCGATAAGTATTGCGCGACGAATGAGATACTTATAAAGAAATTTTCAAGCTACAGAGATAAATTTCATAACGATATAAATAAATCAAAAAGCAGATAAAACAGAGGTTAGATTTTATGAATACGGTACTTAACTATGTTTTGTACTTTTTTGCTTACAGCGCAATCGGCTGGCTTGTCGAGTCGATATACGTTTCGATAGCGCACGGGAAGCTTACCAACAGAGGCTTCCTCAAAGGTCCCATGTGTCCTATTTACGGAACCGGCGCGACGGTTTTCGCCGTATGTCTGGAGCCTGTCGCAAAGATGGGAAATCCGATTTTCATTTGGAACTTCTTTGAAAATGACAGAACGGTCGTTATTACGGACAAATTCTGGCTTGTAATTCTGCTGGGAATGGTACTTGCCGATACGGTCGAATTCATAACGAGCGTTTTAATGGAAAAGCTGTTCCACGCGAGATGGTGGGACTATTCGGACAAGTTTTTGAATATTCAGGGCAGAATCTGTTTAAGACATACAATCTATTGGGGAATGATGTGCTCTGTATTCATTTACGTCGTCCATCCGTTTATGACCAAATTCGTTTTCAGCTTCGTTACGGACAACCCGACTGTCAGAAATATTACCCTCGGCGTAATATTCGCTGTGTTTGTCGTCGATACGATTTTTTCGGCGATAGCAGCCATGGACGTAGGCAAGTTTATGAGCAAGCTCGAAAATCTTTCGAATTCGATTTACGAGGTCACCGCCACGCTTAAAACGAATATCGAGCATAAATATGAGGAGTTTCAGAATTCCGCCGCCGAGTCCGGACAGAAATTTTCCGCCTGGACTGCCGACGTAAACAGCCGTTTTTCCGAGCTTAAGCATTATTTCGACAAAAGCGACGGCGAGACGAAAGCCCGCCGTAAAACGAGACGAAACGCAAAACGAGTATATGAGTCGTTCGGAAATATGAAAGGCAGAGCAAAAAAGACGCTGTCCGATATCGAAGCTCAAATCAAAGAGCTGACTGATAAGTATAATAAGGAAAAATAACAAGAACAGGGGCTGTAAAAAACGCAGCCCTGTTTTTTTGTTGAAAAATGTAAGAAAATTTTGTTGACAAGCGACATAAACACGGTTATAATTTTAGATAGAATAAATAATTAATGAGGTGATCAGATGGAATCCGGCAGCAGCGGGCACGGGCGGCGGTTTAATGTAAAACAGCATATCATTCCGACTTATAAACGTCTTTGTTCAGCCGAGGCTTCGTCTGTTCTTATGTCGTTTGCGTAATATTACATGAATTTCTTACCGAGTCGGAACGTTATGTTTCGGCTTTTATTTTTTCGTCAGACCCCGTCCCCTGTTATCATAAGACGCCCGAAAAATTTTCAGCTTCTTATGTTTATTAAAAACAGGGAGGGTTTTTTTATGACTCAGGAAACGACAAAAGAGGTTTTTGAAAGACTTTTAAACGACAGACAGTATAAGGCGATAAAGAGTATTTTTGATACGATGAATCCGGTCGATACGGCGGCTATTCTGCCCGAATTCGACGAAAAGGAAATGGTAGTGCTGTACCGCCTTATTCCGAAAGAGAACGCCGCGCTCGTTTTTACGTATCTTGACGCGGACGAGGAGCAGGTTCTTATCGACGCGATTTCCGACGCGGAGTTAAAGGAAATCCTTGCGGATATGTACGTTGACGATACGGTTGACGTTATCGAGGAAATGCCCGCGAACGTTGTCGAGAGGCTCTTGAAATGCGCGTCTCCCGACGCGCGCAGAGAGATAAACACCGTGCTCAATTACCCCGAGGACAGCGCGGGAAGTATTATGACGACCGAATTCGTAAGCCTTTTTAAGGACTGTACTGTCGGCGACGCGCTTAAAAAGATTAAAGAAACGGGCATACATAAGGAGACTATTTATACCTGCTATGTTATCGAAAAGCATAAGCTTCTCGGTACGGTTTCGGCAAAGGATCTGCTCATGAGCGACAGCGACCGCCCGATATCGGAGATAACCGATACGAATTTCATATCGGTAAACACCCATACGGATAAAGAGGAAGTCGCAAAAATATTCAATAAATACGATATCATCTCTCTGCCCGTAACCGACACGGAAAACTGCATTGTCGGAATTGTAACATTCGACGACGCTATCGACGTTATTCAGGACGAGGCAGAGGAGGACTTCTCCAAAATGGCAGGTATGTCACCGTCTGAAAAGCCGTATCTCAAAACATCCGTATTCGGATTTTGGAAAATGAGAATTCCGTGGCTTCTCGTGCTCATGATATCCGCGACGTTCACGGGACTTATAATTTCGTCGTTCGAATCCGCGCTTTCGAAAATGGCCGTGCTGACAGCGTTTATTCCCATGCTGATGGATACCGCGGGAAACTCGGGAAGCCAGTCGTCCGTCGCGGTAATCCGCGGACTGTCGCTGGGCGAAATTAAATTTAAGGATATATTCATCGTTGCATTCAAGGAGTGCAGAATCGCTTTGATGTGCGGAGTCTCTCTGGGCATTGCGGCGTTTGCGAAGATAATGATTGTAGACTATATGATAATGCATACGGCAGGCACGACGGTTGTCTCCGCGCTGAGTCTGTCGCTTGTTATATGCGTAACGCTCGTGTTTATCGTCCTGTGCGCAAAGGTAATCGGCGCGACATTGCCCATGATAGCGCAGAAGATCGGACTTGACCCTGCCGTAATGGCAAGTCCGCTGATTACGACGATAATGGACTCGGTTTCACTGCTTCTGTACTTCGCGTTTGCAAAATTGATTCTGCATTTGGCGTAAAAAGGGTTTACAAAAAAGAAAATCAGTGATAAAACAGAAAAGTCCGCAAAATAATTTGCGAACCTTGGAGTTATCTATATACGGCAGGCGGTTTGCCCTTTTATCAAAAAGAGGGTGTCAGCCCTCTTATTTGAATTGATAAGGGGGTGATGTCGATGGCAGAGGCTATTGTTTACATAACCATTGTTATGTTAATCATTATTCTTATCGAACGTCGAGAAAAAAAATAACCGCCCTGTGTGCATTTAGGAAGCGGTTATTTTAACTTAATCTAAGAGTAAGCCGTCTATCGGATAACTCCTTGTATTTATATTATACTTATGAATTAAGAATTTGTCAACACCTGCATATACAAATTATTTCAGCCCGCAGTGCAAACTGCGGGCTTTTGTTTTACGTCTTTCGGCTTGATAATAAATTACAGGAGGAAAGCCGGTTTATCTGAGCGTTCCCGTTACGACTGCCGTTGTGATTCCGGGGGTCGACGTTACCGCGCCTGTTGCCGGGTTCTGCGTAAACGCCGCGGCGGGAACCGTGAGCGCGTATGCGGACGATGCCGCGGGGAGGGTCAGAAGTCCCGACGCGTACGTATAATCCGACGCGGGAACTGCCGTTCCGTTGACCGTGACCGAATTTATTGTCGGCGCGGGGTTGAACGTATCGGAGAGAACGACGTTTGTCGCCTCCGTATTTCCGTAGTTATAAAGCGTGAACGTGTAGGTAATCGTTCCGCCGTCTGTGAGCGTTTCGGGAGTTATAGTCTTGATCATGGTAACTCTCGCGAAGTCGTCGGCGGTGACGGTCGCGCTCGCACTTGCGCTCTGTCCGAGTCCCGCAGCCGTCGCTGTCGCAGTGTTCGTAATGGTCGAATCCGCCGCGCCCGAAGCGTACGAATTGGGAACCGCATTGTAAACTATGAGAGCGTTCGCGCCGGAGGCGAGCGTCGGAATCGTAAACGTTACGCTGTCCGCCGCCGCCGTCGGTGTGATGTCCGAGGAATACACGCCGTTTATATAAAGTCTTGC
Source organism: uncultured Oscillospiraceae bacterium (assembly GCA_900543395.1). Taxonomy (GTDB): domain Bacteria; phylum Bacillota; class Clostridia; order Oscillospirales; family Acutalibacteraceae; genus CALACW01. The sequence goes on from UQQT01000043.1 coordinate 6,644, forward strand.
GGGTCCGACATAGGTAAGCGGAGTAGCTGTCGCGCCCGTAAGAGCGTATGTTCCGAGGTTATCCGTGACGGTTACGTTGTTGAGCGTGACGGAGCCGTTGTTTACGAGACTTATTGTATACGCAATGTTCGTCCCGGGCGTATAGTCCGAGCCGACAGCGGATTTTGTAAGAGCCAGTGTGTCCTCAATTACAGCCGTTGCTACGTTCGACAGAGCGGATCCGTTCTGTGAACCGTAGGCGTACGTAAGAGAAGCCTGGTTTGTTATGGTAGAAGCCATATATCAACCTCTCGTTTCTTTAATTATTCGAGGGAATACCCCTCGGTACATAATATGAGAAACGGCGGGGAATGTGTACAGCAAAAGATAGTCGAACCGCAAAGGAATATATTCACCCTCTTTCCGCTTCGACTGCGTTAAAGAAACCTGAAAGCCTTTACTGTTGTTATTTTTCGAGTTCTTCGAATTTGGCTTTCATCGTCGGGTTGCCCCTTGTCAGCTTCTTTACGCTTAAATCCTGCGCCTTGTCGTTTGCAAGACGGAGCTGCCGCTCGGAGCCGAGCAGACTCTCTTTAACTTTATTGAGATGGTCGATCGTTTTGTCTATCTCGTCGATAGCGTTCGAGAATTTTTCGCTTGCGATTCTGTAATTGTTTCCGAATTTCGTCTGAAAATCAATCAGGCTGTTTTCAAAATTCGTAACGTCTATATTCTGATTTTTAATGACGGCAAGCTCCTGTCTGTATTTGAGCGAATTTAATGCGGCGTTTCGCAGAATCGTTATTATCGGGATGAAAAACTGCGGTCTGACGACGTACATTTTTTCGTATCTGTACGACACGTCGACGATTCCCGTGTTGTAAAGCTCGCTGTCGGGTTCGAGCATGGTCACGAGGACGGCGTACTCGCAGTTTTTCTCGCGCCTGTCCTTGTCAAGCTCCTTGAAGAAGTCCTCGTTTTTATGCTTGGTCGAGGTCGTGTCGCTCTCGTTTTTCATTTCGAACATTATCGAAATAAATTCCGTTCCGTCAGCGGACGATTCTCTGAAAATAAAGTCGCCCTTGCTTCCGGTTCTCGCGTCGTTGTCCTTTTCGAAATACGCATTCTGAAATCCCGCGGCGCGCATTTTGTTAAACTCCGTTTCGCAGTGGCGTTCGAGCGATTCGCCGACCATTTTCGTCGACTGACGGGCTTTGAAATCCTTGTAATACTCGATCTCCTCGTCCTTGCGTTTTAATTCGTCCGAATGGTTCTTAATTTCGCTCTGCAATTTTAATTCGAACTCGGTTTTGTTCTTTTCTATCTCGTTTTGAAGCTTGAGAATCTCCGAATCCTTATCGAAAACAGCGTTCTTTACGGCGGATTCTGCTTTCTCCTTTTCGAGCTTAAGCTCGCCTTTTAAGCGTTCTATTTCCGACTCTTTATTTGCAATTTCGATTTCCTTTCTGGAAACCTGTTCGTTGATTTTTGCGTTCTGCGTCTGCTTTGCCGTATTGATTTCATTTTCAAGCTCGGATATGCGTTTCGCGCTTGACTCGTTTGCCTTCATAACGGCAAGCTCTACGGCGGAATCCGTTTCTTTTTTTAATTCGTTTTCACGGCGTTTTATCTCCGCGTCGAATTCGCTGTCGTGAACCTGCTTTACTATCGCGGCGTAGCCCGCGCCGTCTATCTGAAAAACCTCTCCGCATTTAGGACATTTAATTTCGTTCATAATGATATCTCCCGTTTTTTTATTCGGTACTGCTTTGCTGTAAATATTGTACAACATAAAAAACGGTAAATCAATAGACGTATTGAGACGTACAAAAGGGGTTAAAACACGTCTTGAACCCTTGAAAAATAAGGCTTTGCGGTTTTTTATGTACAGTTTGTTAAAACAAAAAAATGCCGGTTATCTCACCGACATTTTTATTATTTCGAATTAAATTCAAATGCTTTTCAGTTTTGCAACAGCTTCTTTTCTGTCGCTTGAAGAAAAAATATAGCTTCCCGCGACGAGAACGTCCGCGCCTGCATTGACGGCTCGGGGGGCGGTTTTGTCACTGATTCCGCCGTCGACCTCGATTCTCATGTCGAGGTTTCGTCTTACGCACTCGTCTCTTACGGCTTTAACCTTGCTCATCATGTCGGGCATGAAGCTCTGACCGCCGAATCCCGGCTCGACCGTCATTATGAGAACCATATAGAGCCTGTCGAGGTATTCGAATACATCTTCGGCTTTCGTGCCGGGTTTTAATGCTATCGCGGGCTTTTTGCCGAGCGAAATTATTTTGTCAATCGTCGCCCCGACGTCGGACGAAGCCTCTATGTGAAAACAGATTATGTCCGCGCCCGCCTTTGCGAAGTCCTCAATATATCGTATCGGCTCGTTTATCATTAAATGAACGTCGAAAATTTTATCCGAGCATTTTCTGACAGCTTTTACAATCGGTGCGCCGAGAGTGATATTCGGCACGAACATGCCGTCCATTACGTCAATATGTATCATGTCCGCGCCCGCATTTGAGATATCGGTTATCTCCTCGCCCAGGCGCGAAAAATCTGCGGAAAGTATCGACGGTGAAATATAATTCATAATATTAATCTCCTTAATCCTTAAACATATCGCCTATCGCGGCGGCAATGAGGTCGGCGGCGGTGTCTGCGCCTATTTCACTGTTTATGCACAAATCGTAGTTTTTCATGTCGCCCCACTTATTAAAAGTGAAATGATTGTAGTAATCCGCCCTTTGCTTGTCCTTTTTTTTCAGAATTCCCGGCGTATTCGCGCTTTTCTCTTTTAATTCGGCGGCGAGACGTTCGTTTCTCTTTTCAAACGGTGCGTGGATGAACACCTTTATAACGTCGTTCCTGCCCGAGAGTATGTAATCGCAGCACGAGCCGATGATAACGCACGGCGATTTTTCGTCGGCAAGCTCCTTTATAATATCGGCTTTTGCGATAAAAACCTCGTCGTTGAGCGGACGTGTCTGCGAGGCGGAGAATACGGAGTAGAGAAAACTCGACGTTCTCTTTTCGTTAAGCTCCTCCGCCGCCTGCGGGGAAATGCCCTTTCTCATTGTCAGAAGAGCGAGAATCTCCTTGTCGTAATAGCCTATGCCGAGCTTTTCGGCAAGCTTTTTGCCTATGAGTCTGCCCGAAGAGCCGTACTCGTGAATCAGAGCCACAACGTATTTTTTCATTTTTAACGCCCCTTATCCGTGTTTTTTCTCTTTTAATATTTCTTCGAATCCGTCCTCGTAGACCTCTCTGAATGCAAAAAGTCCGTCAGTGACGTGAGTCCTCGAATTATTTTCCTTAAACATAAATCTTATTAAATCCGCGTCCGAAATTTTGCCCGGCTTGAATACGTCCTCGCTTATTGTCGAGAATTTAATACCGTCGTAGGTCTCCGCCGTAGACTCGATTTCGAAGCATTTTCCGCACAGCGCACGCTTTTTCCTGTCTAAACATTCGAACGGCGAAACGCCCCTGACTTTTCTGTTGAATTTATTAATGAATTTATAGAATTCCGCACTTGACTTCGCCTTTTCTCCCGTGAAGAATTCGACGGCGGTTCTCTCGTGCTTTTTTAAATTTCCTCCCTCGCCCGAGGGGAGAATAACGCCCTTTCTTAAAATCAGCACGCCCTTTTTTGCAAGCGACAGGACGGTGTAAATGAACAAGTCCGCTTCGCTGTAAATGTCGGTCGTGACGGTTTTGAGCATTTCGGCGGGAGTCAGCGACTGCATAACGGATTCTATTGCGGAGTCGCTCGGCTCAACGTACGAATTCTTACGGCACGAACGGACGAACAGCTTAATCATTATGTGTTTTGAGAATATTAAACAGAGTATCACTGTAAGAGCGAGGACACACGCGATAATCAACAGCGTTATTCTGCCTGCGGTCCAGCCCTCGGGAGCGGTCGTGTACGTCGGCAGGGAATTAAATTTATCCGACGGAATCGAAATTCCGATATACGCTCCGCCGGAGGTCTTACCGCCGGTGAACGTCACGCTGTTTTTGTCCCTTGTGCATTTGTAATTGTTCGATGTTAAAAGCCCTGCGTCCTTACCCGTGCAGTCCGAGGGAAGCTTTACGGTTATCGTAACGTTTTCGCACTTGGGCGAGAGTGATTCGGGGATGTAATTGCAGTAAAATGCGTTCTGCGAATCTATATTTTTAATTACGGACGAGAGCGTGTAGGAGAGTCTGAACACGTGCGTTTCGCCGAAGCATTTTAAATTCCATTTAACCTTTATCGCGGAGTCCGATTCGCTTAACGTGTACGTATAGTCCGCGAATCCACCGTCTATGTCGGTCGAAGCCTCTTCGCTCAGCGACGCGCTCGCAGAGTCTATATCCGCCGATATATTTACGACGGACGCGAATTTATACTCGGGGCTTGACGGAATCGGAATCTCGCACTCAAATCCGTCGCTTCGCCCGGCGCCGAATGCGACAGTCCATTCGCTCATTACGGAGGCGTCGCCGTTTATCTGCGGTTCGGCGGTTATATTAACGTTTTTTATCGTGTATGACGAGTCGGCGTTCGCGGTAAAAAGAGATATGACGGCAAGCGAAACGACGGCTGAAATATATATAACAAATTTCTTCATAAAAACCTTATTCTCCTTGTCTGAATTAATAATAGCACATTTAAAGTAAAAAAACAATGAAAATCGTGTCAACGTTCACAAAATTTGACTCGTACGGTAATAAAAAATTTACGTTGTATTACGTGTGCGGGCGTGTTATAATAATTAATATATGATTTTGTAAGAAAATACGGAAAAGGTGATATATCATGAAACAACTGATGTCCGGCAACGAGGCGACGGCTCTCGGTCTGTGGGAAGCGGGAGTCAAGGTCGGCTCCGCGTACCCCGGAACACCCAGCACGGAGATTTTTGAAAATCTCCCGAAATATAAGGACGTTTACTGCGAGTGGGCGCCCAACGAAAAGGTAGCGGCGGAGGTCGCGTACGGCGCGTCGATAGGCGGAGTGCGCTCCGTCTGCGCGATGAAGCATGTCGGAATGAATGTAGCCGCCGACCCGATATTCACGGCGGCGTACAACGGTATCGGCAGAGGATTCGTAATTATAAGCGCGGATGACCCGTCCATGCATTCCTCGCAGAACGAGCAGGACAACCGCTACTATGCAAAGAGCGCGAAGATGGCTATGATAGAGCCGTCGGATTCGCAGGAGTGCAAGGATTTTATAAAAGAAGCGTACGAGATAAGCGAGAAGTTCGACATCCCCGTACTTTTCAGAGTCACTACGAGAATATGTCATTCTAAGAGTCTCACAGAGCCGGGCGAGAGATACGATTTTAAATATGAGGGATATAAAAAGGATCCGACGAAGTTTGTTTCCACCCCTGCGAACGCAATGGCTCACCACCCGATACTTGAGAAGAAGCTAAAGGACATGGCGGAGTTTGCGTGTACCTCGAAGCTTAACAGGGTCGAAATGAACGGCTCGGAGGTCGGCGTTATCACGGCAGGCGTCGCGTATCAGTACGCAAAGGAGGTATTTCCCGAGGACACGTCGTTCCTTAAATTAGGATTTACATACCCCCTGCCCATGAAGCTTATTAAGGATTTTGCTTCAAAGGTAAAGAAGCTCTACGTTATCGAGGAGCTGGAGCCGTTCATGGAGGAGCAGATTAAAGCCGCCGGTATCGACTGTATCGGCAAGGACGTTGTTCCGAATATGTACGAGCTTAACCCGCAGATATTAAACGAGTGTATTTTCGGCAAAAAAGCCGAGTATACGGAGCTTGACGTAAAGGCGGTCGGCAGACCTCCCGTACTCTGCCCCGGATGTCCGCACAGAGGATTCTTCTACACCCTCGGCAAGGGCAGAAACTACGTTATCTCGGGCGATATCGGATGCTACACCCTCGGCAGCGCGAAGCCCCTCAGCGCTACGGACACGTGCGTATGCATGGGCGGCGGTTTAAGCGTCGGCATGGGTATTTCAAAGGCGTTCGAGGTCATGGGCGAGAACGATAAAAAAGTATTCGGAATAGTCGGCGACTCGACGTTCTTCCATTCGGGAATGACGGGCGCGGCGGAGATTATTTATAATAAGGGACGCATTATCCCCTGTATTCTTGATAACTCGATTACAGGTATGACGGGTCAGCAGGACAACCCCGGCAGCGGTGAAACGCTCATGGGCGAGCCGGCTCCCGCAATCAGACCCGAAAAGCTTCTCGAAGCTATGGGTTATCAGAACGTTATAATCGTTGACCCGCAGGATCTTACCGCTATGGAAAAGGCCGTAAACGACGCGCTTAACAGCGAGGTTCCCGCGGCGATCATCACGCGCAGACCGTGCCTTCTCCTTAAAAAGGTCAAACACGACATAGGTATGTGCCATGTCAATACCGATAAATGCAGAAGCTGTAAAAAGTGCCTGAAGGTCGGCTGTCCCGCTATTTCAATGAAGGACGGCAAGGCCGATATTGACTCGACGCTCTGCGTAGGCTGTACGGTATGCAATCAGGTATGCCCGTTCGGCGCGATTGAAAAGGAGGAGAAATAAGATGCCGGTAAGAAGCTTACTTATAGTAGGAGTCGGAGGACAGGGAGCTATCCTCGTCAGCAAGATACTTACCCGCGGACTTATCAAGGCGGGTTACGACGTTAAAATGAGCGAGGTTCACGGTATGAGCCAGCGCGGAGGAAGCGTTTCAACTCAGATTCGCTACGGCGATAAGGTTTACTCGCCGATTATCGGCGAGGGACAGGCGGATATGCTTATTTCATTTGAAAAAATGGAAGCCGTCAGATACGCGCATTTTCTAAAAAAGGACGGCACGGCGGTTATCAATGATTACGAAATAGTACCCATGAGCGTAGCTTCGGGTGCGTGCGAATACCCCGAGGGAACGGTCGAAGCTATGCAGAAGAATTTTAAGACCGTCGTTCTCGACGCAGGTCATATCGCGGTTGAATTGGGCAACGCGAGATGCATGAATATCGTTCTGCTCGGCGCGATGATAAAGGCTACGGGCATGACCGATATAGACTGGGAGGAAGTTTTAAAAGAGGTTCTTCCCGAGAAGATTCTCGACATAAATCTCAAGGCGTTCAGAGCGGGCTTTGAGCATCAGGGTGAGTAAAATGATAAACGAAAAATATTATTTTTACGGCAGTAACCGTTCGACGATAAGAGATCTGTTCGAGTACGGAAGTCAGCGCAAAGCCGTTGTCGGAGCGGAGAATGTGTATGATTACTCTCTCGGCAATCCGAGCGTTCCCGCACCCGAAGAAGTCAAGACGGCGATTATCGATATATTGAACGAGCGCGACCCGATAGACGTTCACGGCTACACGAGCGCCGTAGGCGATTTCGGCGCGAGAAAAGCTGTTGCGGACGATCTCAATTCGCGTTTCGGCACTTCGTACGAAGCGGGCGAATTGTACCTTACGTGCGGTGCGGCGGCATCGCTTATCTCTGTATTCAGAGCGTTATGCGCGAATGAAAAAAGCGAGCTTATCGCAATCGCTCCGTACTTCCCCGAGTATAAATGCTTTGCAGAATCAAACGGTCTTACATTCAAATGCGTAAGCGCGGACAGGGAGCATTTTCAGATAAATTTTGACGAACTCGAAAATATGATAACCGAAAATACGCAGGCGGTTATTATAAATTCGCCCAACAACCCGTCGGGTACGGTTTATTCGGAGGATACGGTGAAGAAGCTCGGCGCGCTCCTTGAAAGGAAGTCGGCGGAGTTCTCTCACCCCGTTTATCTTATATCCGACGAGCCGTACAGAGAGCTTAATTTTACGTCGGTTCCGACTCCGTTCACCGCGAAGTTCTATAAAAACACAATCGTGTGCTATTCGTACAGCAAGTCGCTTTCGCTCCCCGGCGAGCGTATAGGCTATGTCCTCGTTCCTAAAGAAGCCGACGACTCCGCGCGTCTGTACGCGGCTGTTGCGGGCGCGGCAAGGTGCAGCGGTTTCGTGTGCGCTCCGTCGCTCTTTCAGCGCGTTATCGAGAAGTGTGCGTCCGTCCGTCCCGACATCGAGGCGTACAGAAAGAACAGGGATTATCTCTATAAATCGCTTACGGATATCGGTTATAAATGCGCGAGTCCCGACGGCGCGTTCTATATGTTTATAGAAGCTCCCGACGGCGACGACAACGCGTTCAGCGAGATATGCAAAAAGTATGATCTTCTCCTCGTCCCCGCCGATTCGTTCGGCTGTCCGGGATATGTCAGAGCCTCATACTGCGTATCGTACGATATGATAGTCAGCTCTATTCCCGCGTTTAAAAAAGCGTATGACGACGCTGTAAAAGCAAAATAAGAAAATACCGTTAAAAAATTGGGCAGTATGTTGAAAAAAACTTCGGCATACTGCCATATTTTTATGTGAAATATGCAATTTAAAATCCGTTTCTATGGATATTTTAACGAAAATAATTACAAAAATGAAACAATTATTTACATTTTTATTTATTTATCGTATAATAAAATTACAAAAAACGGAGGACAAAGCAATGTTTTGTAAACATTCTAAAAAATCAAAGATCTGTATTTAGTTTCTTTTCTTTTAAGAATAATAAAATTTCATTTTTTAAGGAAAGGACGAATCGCAATGAAAAATAAAAAATTAATAAAAGTTATTACGACTGCTTTGATTATCGCTATGTTAATCACGCCTGTCGGCTATGCGGAGAATGAAAAAAGAGCTGGTTATACGATTGACGGTTATCCTTTAATGTCAAAAGAAGCCCTTACCGAAGATATAGAAGTTATAAAAGCGCATTTGTATCAGCCCTCGGCGGATACAAACAGCACAACATCATTATCCTCAAGTGTGGATCTCTCTGCAAGTTTTCCTGCCCCGGAACAAAAAGGGCAGGGAAAGCAAGGGTCTTGTACTGCTTGGGCGGTTGCGTACGCTGCATCATCCCGTGAGGAAAAAATGAAATGGAAATGGAGTTCTTATTCAAGAAATCATTGCTTCAGTCCGGCATTTGTATTTAATTCAATTCCAGATAACGAGAACGGAATAGGCGTTTCGGAAGCTTTGCAATTTGTTGTGTCAAACGGTGTTTGTTCATTAGTAATAATGGATTATAAGGAAGGTTCAACAGTTGCTCCTAATTCAAGGCAACGGAAAGTTGCTTCATATTTTAAGGCAAGATCGTGGAATACAATAACTGGAACAAATGCGGTAAAAGATGCATTGGCAAAAGGACATGGCGTTGTTTTTGCTTTTATTGTTCCTGAAAATTACAGCGAGACAAACTATGTTACATACGGTAATGAAAAATTAAGTGAAGACGGTCATGCAGTATGTATTGTCGGATATGACGATAATCGCTACGGCGGTGCGTTTAAGTATTTGAATTCTTACGGTCCTAGATGGGGAGATAATGGTTACGGTTGGATAACATATTCCGCATTTAACTCAGTGAGCGTTAATTTTTACGGAGGAGGAATCGGCTACGTCCTTAATCAAGGAACAAATAAAGATTTGAAAAACAATATGGGAGATGTCGATTTTAACGGTTCTGTAACCGCAGCAGACGCAAGATTGATTTTGAGGTACAGTTCGAGACTCGAAACCTATACGGATGAACAGTTTGTCCGTTCGGACGTTGATGGTGACGGAGTAATCAGTTCAAGTGATTCGCAGTTTGTTCTTCGATATTCTTCAAATTTGGAAACAGAGTTTCCGTACTTTAGATAATGTAAGGAGATGTTCTTTATGAAACGTATTATTACGATTATATTGTCCGTATTAATGATTATCGGTTTTATATTGCCGACGGGAGCGGTTTCGGTTACCGACAAAACGGAAGAAAAAACCGACGGTGTCGAATTAGATTTTTTTCCGGGATATGTACACTATGAAGATCGTTCTTATGAACGCAATCCTGCCGCAGCGAGAGATATATTAAGATATGTTGCAAGACTTGAAGAGTTTGACGACCATCAGAAAAAAACTGCGGATGTAAACTTTGACGGTAAAATAACGGCGGCGGACGCAAGAATTTTGCTTCGTTACTGCGCAAGGCTCGGCGGATTCCCGGTAACGCTCCGCGTCGGACAGGAATTAAAATTCGGGCCGTTTAACACCTTGTGGAAACTGGTTTGTTTGACGGAGAGTTCTGACGAATTAAAGATAGAACGTGAGATAATACCTCATAAAAAACCATCAAATCCCGGCGATTCCGATAGACACATTCTTCATGTAACGCCTACTCAACCGGGAACTTATACGTTTGAGGTTGAGCAGATCGGTTATACGAGTCAGGTGGAGAGATACGCGCTGTTCGAAATAACCTGTATTGAGTAAAAAAATAAGGAACGAAACAGAATTTTGCGGTAAAAGGAGCGATTCTTTATGAAACGTATTTCAGCAATAATTTTGTCTGTATTAATGGTTGTCGGCTTGGTTTTATCTGTGAACGCAGTTTCGTCTTTATCTAAGGAAAAGAAAAATAACAATAGTATTGATGTTTCTCTTTTTCCGGGTTACGTGCATAAAGTAAATTATAACGGTATTATTAAGTATGAACGCGATGCGGCGGCCGCGCGTGATGTGTTAAGATATTCTGCAAAACTTGATGATTTGGATGAATATCAGAAAATAACCGCAGATGTAAACTTTGACGGTGAAATAACGGCGGCGGACGCGAGAATTTTGCTACGTTACTGCGCAAGGCTCGGCGGTTTCCCTGTAACGCTCCGCGTAGGACAGGAATTAAAATTCGGTCCGTTTAACACCTTGTGGAAACTGGTTTGTTTGACGGAGAGTTCTGACGAATTAAAGATAGAACGTGAGATAATTCCGATGCCCGAAAATCCCGCCCCCGGAGATTCTGATATACACATTCTTCATGTAACGCCTACTCAACCGGGAACATACACGTTTGAGGTTGAGCAGATCGGTTATACCGATGAGGTAGAAAGATACGCGCTGTTCGAAATAACCTGTATCGAGTAAAAAGATATTGTTTTGTATCTGACGGAAAGGAGTTTATGACATGAAAGATAAATGTATAATAAGAATAATAACGGTAACATTGATACTTTCATTGCTGGCAGCTCCCGTAATATTTGCAGAGAATTCAAAAAAAGATGACGGTCTGTGGACAATTGACGGTTTTCGTTTAGTTCCGATAGAATCTCTTTCGGAGGACGAGTCGGTAATCGAAGCGCACCTTGATGACCCCGAACCCGTATCGGTTAAGTATGCAATGGGCGGTTTGAAACCCGATTGGGGAGCTATCATTACGCATTATATAGACAGTGAAGATACAAAATTTCTGCTTCGCCCCGGTGACTGCGACTGCGACGGCGAGGTTACGGCAGCCGACGCGCGGAAATGTTTAAGAAGAGCCGCGAGACTTGACGACGATTTCAGCTATAATCCGTATCAATATTTTTCATCGTTTGATTATAATTCCGACAAAAAAATTACCGCCGCCGACGCGAGACAGATTTTAAGAACAGTATCAAAACTTGATACGTTTCCGGAATATATGTCGGTCTACGGAAGCGCAGGCGTTAAATTCATACTGACCGGAATACGGACAATGCCCGGTGACGGAAAAAAATGGATCGCGGAAAGTTTTGATGAGGGTTCGGATATTACGGTATACCCATACTATCCGAATGAGGATTCTCCCGACAATCAGCCGATAGGTTATGAGTTTGAATTCTCGGCAAAAGAATCGGGAATCTATGTGGTGCATTACGCTCGCATTGATGAAAAAACGGACGAGGTTCTCAACTTTTTCACCGTAAATTACAGAATCGACTTTGATTAAAACAAATTTATATAAGATGAGTAATGACAGGGACGGTGCGCCGAAGTTTGGGCGTACCGTCCCTATTGCTCTGTGTCGATTTATGCAAAGTGCGCAATTATATATTCGTTCGTATGTTTATTTAAACGAAAATTATTACAGCTGTGTTACAATTGTATACTTTTAACTTTATTTATATTAAAATGGAATCGGGACAAAACGGAGGAGCTACTTATGAAAAAAGACTTCGGCAATTTATTCCTTATTATTCTTGTTCTGATTATGGTCTTATCTCTTAATTCGTTCGCGGTAACCGAACAGACCTCGGAGAGCCGGAGCTATGCAACGGGCGCGCTCAAACAAAGTGTTTGGGATATTATTTTCCCGAAGTACATTCCGAGACATGAATTTTTTTCCCGTCCGGGAGACTTCGATGCAGACGGCTTCATAACCGTAATGGACGCTGAAAAGTGTCATAATTTAATCGAGCGATTCACACGGAGCGGTGAGGATGTTCCGGTATCCGTAAACGGTGACTGCAATTCGGACGGCAGGGTTGACGCGGACGACGTGAGCGAAATACTTAGGACGGCATGCCGAATACTCGAGCCGAGAAAAATTAAATTCCGCGGACGTAAGGGCGATACTTTTTACACGGACGCGCTGACTTCAAAGGTCGGAAGCGGGTGTACTTGGACGGCTTCATGCAATAATGACTCGGCGGAAATTACGGTCGAATCAAAGGGCGTACCCGAAAATAACCCGTATTCGTACGAAAGCTTTTCAATAAAATTCGTACCGAAAAAACGCGGTAAGTACACGGTTACGTACGAGTGTAAAAATAAAGACACGGGGTATGTTGCTCAAGCTTTTACGGTTGTGTATAAAATAAGATAAACGATAATTCGACGGGCAAATTATCGATAAAAAAACTTTTTAATTAAAGAAACAAAATATAATTATCTTT
>UQQT01000044.1 GCA_900543395.1 uncultured Oscillospiraceae bacterium
GAGGCGTGAGACGGTGCGTTTTGGGCTTATGGGGTTCGACTCTCTTTTGCTATAAGATTCCCGACGAAACAGGCATTATCGTCACCTTTTGCGGTAATAAGAATTTAAAAAGCATTGATTTAAGCAACAACGCCCGGACGAGAAGCATAGCGATAAACAGCTTTGCGTTCAAATACTGCACCGCGCTCGAAAACGTCAACATCGGTATTCACGCTTCCGACGACATATACGACCACTCCGTTATAGGATACCGCGCGTTTTTGGGCTGTACCGCGCTTAAAGAAATAGTAATCCCGTCGGCTGTCAGAGACATACAGGAGTCCCCGTTTGCGGAGTGTACGGCACTCGAAAAAATAAGCGTTGCGACGGCTAACGAAAAATACTGCTCGATCGACGGCGTTCTGTTCGAAAAGAACGGCTCCGATAAAAAGCTTTTAAGCTATCCCCCCGCGATTAAAAACGAATCCTACACCGTTCCCGACGGCGTAACGGAAATCGGATATGAAGCGTTTGGGGACTGTAACTATACAAGCGATATAGAAATCCCCGCCTACGTTACTAAAATGGGCGAATACGCGTTCGAAAAAGCTTCATCCGTAAAAGAAGTCGCCCTCGGCGAGGGAATCACCGAAATCCCCTCGGGATGCTTTAAGGATTCGAATTTATCGATTGTTCACGTAAGGGGCAAAATCACAAAAATAGGTCAGTATTCGTTCTCGGGATGCAAAATTACAAATCCCGACGCGATAATCAGCAACATTGCGGAAATTCCGATGGGCGCATTTGCATACTGCGAGTCTCTTTCCGATGTGCATTTCCCCGCAAATGTCAAATCAATAGGCTTTGACGCATTCAGAGAATGTACATCGCTTTCATATGTTAATTTTTCCGGCAGTACCGAAGCAAGAACGATAGACGGCTATGCGTTCGCCGACTGCACCTCGCTTGCAGGCGCATATATAGGCGAAGAGGTCGAGAGTATCGGCAATTCTGCGTTCTATAACTGCCCCGCTCTCAAATCGGCTGAAATCAGGTCGATGAACACCGAAATAGACTACTATGCGTTCGGATTCGTCAGCTCCGACGATGGATTTATACGTAAGGGCGATATCATTATCACCTGCCGTCTTAACAGTAAGGCGCATACTTACGCAAAGGAAAACGAATTTGACTACATTATAATCGACCACCCCTTAGTATGCGGTTCGGACGGTAAAGTTGTTTACAAAGTAATAAAAGAACCCGACTGCACACACCCCGGTACGCAAAGCGTATACTGTGAAAAATGCGGTCATCTCGTTGCCAAAAACATTGCAGTCGAGCCTCTCGGTCACGACGAGGAATACAAGCTTACAGGCTATCCTCCGACATGCACCGAGCCCGGACTTACGGACGGCACAAAATGCTCGAAGTGCCGTGAGACCGTCACCGAGCAGAAGCCTATTCCCGCAACGGGACACGGAGAAACGGAAACGATAAAGGGTTATCCCGCGACATGCACAAAGGACGGTCTGACCGACGGCGAAAAGTGTACCGTATGTCTCAAAATGACTGTCGAACAGAAATCCATCCCCGCTCTCGGACACGAATATAAGGACGGAGTCTGCACGCGGTGCGGAGCAAAAGAATCCGATCCCGATCCGATACCCAATCCGAATCCCAATCCCGAACCCGGTTCCGATACCGACGCTATGCTTACGCTTAAAGACGGCAGTAAGCTTGTTATTGACAATGAAAACAAGACCGTCACGCTTATTCCCGAATCGACTTCGGGCATGAAGTATTCCGAATTCAAGTCGCAGTTTACTTCGGAGATATCCGTTTCGGCCGGCGATGACGAGAACGTTAAAAACGGAACGGCGTTTACGTTTAACGGTACCGAATATAAAATTATAATCAAAGGCGACGTAAATTCCGACGGCAAGGTTACAGCCGCCGACGCGAGAACGATTCTGCGTATCGCGGCAAAGCTCGAAAATCCCGACGATATCACAAAATCTGCGGCGGATATAAATTCCGACGGCAATATTTCAACATCGGAAGCAAGAGATGTTCTGCGCTTCTCGGCAAAGCTTTCTCCGGTTATTTGGCATTACATTCCCGGAAAATAACAACGGAATAACAGACAACCGGACAATTCGGTAATCAGAACATTCTGCCGCGGCAGAATTAACACACAAGAGGTATATCTGCAGCCTGCACAGAAAAAAGACTTACCGACGGTGAAAAGTGCTCAGTCTGCGGAGAGATAATCAAGGCTCAGACCGAAAACATCGGCTTCACAAAAAATACAATGTTTAAAACAACACGCTGAAAACAGCGTCTCATCATTGTAAAACATAACAAAAACGGATATCCGAATCGGAAACGTAAAAATTCCCGTCTCGGATATCCGCATTTTTTATCATTTATATCAATCGTTATCGTTCGTAAAGCCCATAACCTCAAGCGGGTCTGACACAACACCGTTTACCCTCATTTCAAGATGAAGATGCGCCGTCGAATCGCCCTTCTCGCACGGTATTTCTCCGACATAGCCTATGCACGACCCTGCCGAAATAAGCTCGCCCGACTTACAGCTTATCGTTTGGGGCTGAAGTCCGCAGTATCTCGACGTGACTCCCCCGCCGTGGTTCATCTCCACGACAGTACCCCACACGGTATCGTCGTATACGGCTGTGACTCTGCCCTCGGCAACCGCCTTTACGCCGTCACCGTACGAACAGGTAAAGTCAATGCCCGCGTGGCTTCGCCAGTCGCCCATAATTTCATTGTAAACGGGCGTTTCTGCCGAATATTCGCGTAAGATATCCTTGCCCAACGGCAGATTATAATATTCGGGAGCCTTGCTCTCTGTCGCCGAGACAGTCTTTGCGCTCGTCGGCTCCGCCGTTGTTTCAGGCGAAGGCTTCGCTGTTGTTCGCTCGTCCTTTTCGAAATTAAGAGGCGTGTCGACCTGTCTGTTCGCGGTAGTCTGCGAGGTCGCCGGCAAAGTCGTAACCTCGTTGTCGGGCGGGGTTTTCAGTACCGAATTTGCAACTCCCAGACCTACGAGCGTTACCGCGGCGACGCACGAGGCGACGGCGGCGGTCAGCTTCTTTTTCGAATTTATTTTCTTTGAATTGTAATCGTCATTCATCATACGTACCGTTCCTTTCCGATAAAATTATGCCCCGTAAGGAAAAATCTATACGCAAAAACAAAAATGAAAGAAATTTATTTTTTCCGAACTGTCGATAAAGTACCTGAACCACGCCTAAAAACAATTATATATTGTCCTTTTAACCTAAAAAATTTTTTATCGATAATTTTGCAAACATATTTTTATTCTTATTGAAATGTCCCGAAACCTGATGATTTCGGGGCATTTGCGTTTTTCGTTTTTTTCTCGCTGCAATACTTTTGTACAGCGACGCTCTAAAAAAAACGAAATTCAGGCACATTCTCGCCGCGCTGTCAAAAAAATTTATTTTTTTACAAACAAACGTTTGCTTTTTTTGAAAATATGTGTTAGAATAGTTAAGAACAAAAGTTCGATTATTTTTTAACGGTGATATAAATGAAGGAAATCAACGCAACCCAGCAGAGAATATACGAATATCTTGAGGAGCGTATGCAGACGGGCTATCCGCCCTCGGTCAGGGAGATTTGTCAGGCTGTCGGACTCAAGTCAACCTCGTCCGTACAGGCTAACCTCGACGCGCTCGAAAGGGCGGGATATATCGAGCGTGACCCGATGCTCAAGCGTTCCATCCGTCTTGTTACAAACGGGGACGACAACGTAACGAACGTTCCGATTGTCGGCACCGTCACCGCGGGCATGCCCATCCTCGCTGTCGAGCAGATAGAGGGATATCTCCCGTACTCGGGACGCGTTTCGTCGGACAAACCGCTTTTTGCGCTCAAGGTTCGGGGCGATTCCATGATAAACGCGGGCATTTTCGACGGAGATATCATTGTCGTTGAGAAAACGCCGACGGCTTTAAACGGCGAGATTGTCGTAGCCATGGTCGAGGACGAGGCTACCGTTAAGCGTTTTTATAAGGAAAACGGTCATTTCCGCCTCCAGCCGGAAAACGACGACTATGAGCCGATTATCGTAAACGAGGTCGTAATTCTCGGCAAGGTCGTGTCGCTTGTACGCTATTTTTAACTTGACATAATCAAAATTATGGTATACTATATTATTGTATAATATATTATTTAACGGAGGTTATATCATGGACGCATTGGCAGTATTTTTTGACTTTCTCGGCGGTTTCTTCAAATGGCTCTCTATCTTCTTTGATAAACTGTTCCATTATAAGAATGAATCGTTTACAAAGTAAGAATTAAAAAAACGCGCAGTTGGGATTTTCCGGGCTGCGCTTTTTTTCGTGAACTGATTATATAATTCGTTTTATTGGTTAACTGCAAATGAAAAAAATCTCTTCCGCACAGATGTGCTCCGGTCCTCTTTTCGGACCGATGATACGATATACCATACCTATAATTCTCACAGGGGTTTTACAGCTTCTCTTCAACGCCGCCGACCTGATTGTCGTAGGTCAGTTCTGCGGTAACGTCTCCGTTGCCGCCGTCGGTGCGACAAGCGCTCTTATAAATCTGCTCGTAAATTTATTTATAGGTCTGTCAGTCGGCGCCGGCGTACGCGTTGCGCAGTCGCTCGGTGCGGGAAACGCCGACGACACGCACAGAATCGTTCACACGTCGATTCCGACTGCGATAATCGGCGGTATTATTCTCACCGTAATAGGTCTGTTCTTTTCCGAGGGGCTTCTCAGATTAATGGGTACGCCCGACGACGTTATAGATTTGTCCGCGGTTTACATGAAAATCTACTTCTGCGGTATAACGTCGGCAATGCTATATAACTTCGGCTCCGCAATTTTAAGAGCCGCAGGCGACACGAAAAGTCCGCTTATATACCTGACGATAGCCGGAGTTGTCAATGTTATATTCAACGTTATATTCGTCCGCGCGTTCAATATGGACGTGGCAGGAGTCGCGCTTGCAACGTCGATATCACAGACGGTTTCGGCGATACTCATTATTATAAAACTGATAAAAAGAGACGACGAATGCAAGCTGACGTTAAAGAAAATGAAAATCCACCTCACCGCTCTTAACAGAATCATGAGCGTCGGAATCCCCGCCGGCATACAGGGTTCGCTTTTCTCTATTTCCAACGTTATAATTCAGTCGTCGATAAACTCGTTCGGCTCGCTCGTAATGTCGGGTTGTTCGGCGGCTATGAGTCTTGAGGGCTTCGTTTATACGACGATGAACTCGTTTCATCAGACCGCACTCAACTTCACCGGTCAGAACTTCGGAGCAGGAAATTACAAGCGCGTGGGCAAAATCGCGGGCATCAGCCTGATGTACGTTTCTGTCGCGGGCATTGTCGCGGGCAGCGCGGTTTATTTCTGCGCAAAGCCCCTGCTCTCGATTTACATAACCGACTCGCCCGAGGCAATAGCCTACGGAATTCTTCGACTCGGCTATGTCTGCCTGCCGTATTTCCTGTGCGGTATAATGGATACGACGACCGGTATTTTAAGAGGCATGGGACGCTCCGTTTCTCCGATGATTATAACGGTTCTCGGCGCGTGCGCGTTCAGAATCGTATGGATATACACGATTTTCAGAGTCGAAAAATTCCACACGCTCGAATGTCTTTTCGTATCGTATCCGATATCGTGGATTCTGACGTTCGCGGCGGAATTTATACTGTTCTTAACGGTTTATAAAAAGTATGTCAAAAAAGAGCGAAGCGGAGGCTTGAAAAATGATAATGCCGTTTGCAAATAAAACGCCCGTAATCGACGAAAGCTGTTTTATCGCGGATAACGCTTCGATAATCGGCGACGTTACGATAGGCAAGGATTCGTCCGTATGGTTCGGTGCGGTTATAAGGGGCGACGCGGAGAAAATCATTATCGGAGAAAAATCGAATGTACAGGACAACGCCGTAATTCACTGTGACCCGAGGTATAAAACCGTTATAGGAAACAGTGTGACGATCGGTCATTCTGCGATAATTCATTCCGCCGAAATAGGCGATAACGTACTTATCGGCATGGGTGCGATTGTTATGAACAAGGCAAAAATCGGTAAAAACTCGATTATCGGTGCGGGTGCGCTTGTCACGGAGTCGACCGTAATTCCCGAAAATTCAGTCGCGTTCGGCTCCCCCGCAAAGGTTGTGAAGAAAACGACGCCGGTTCAGAATTTAATGAACAAAACAAACGCCTCGTCGTATGTCGGCGAGGGAAAGAAATATAAAAAAATAAAATAAATTCAATCAAATATTCGCCCTGCTGCTAAGTTAAAAAAGCGAACCGTTAATCCGCGGTTCGCTCTTATTATTTATAATTGATTTATAAATCTACCTTCGGAAGATTGTTAAGACTCTTCTCCAGAGCCTCGTCCGTAAGAACGGAGTCCTTCATAAGTCCGTCGTTGTACTGACCGTACGCGACCATATCGAAGTAGCCCGTGCCGGTAAGTCCGAACAGAATCGTTTTCTCTTCGCCCGATTCCCTGCACTTTAACGCCTCGTCGATTGCGGCTCTGATTGCATGACTGCTCTCGGGTGCGGGGAGAATTCCCTCTACGCGTGCAAACTGCTCCGCCGCGGCGAAAACCTCGGTCTGCTTTACGGTTGTCGCTCTCATATAGCCGTCGTGATAAAGCTGAGAGAGAATACTGCTCATACCGTGGTAACGGAGTCCTCCGGCGTGAATCGGAGAGGGCATGAAGCCGCTGCCGAGCGTGTACATTTTCGCAAGAGGGCAAACCATACCCGTGTCGCAGAAATCGTAAGCGTACTTACCTCTCGTAAAGCTCGGGCATGACGCAGGCTCAACGGCTAAGAAGTCATAATCCGCTTCGCCTCTTAGCTTCTCACCCATGAACGGGGAGATAAGGCCGCCGAGGTTCGATCCGCCGCCGGCACAGCCGATGATAAGGTCGGGCTTTACGCCGTATTTGTCGAGAGCGGCTTTTGCTTCAAGTCCTATAATGCTCTGATGAAGAAGAACCTGATTCAAAACGGAGCCGAGAACGTATCTGTAGCCCTCGTGAGTAACGGCGGTTTCTACGGCTTCGGATATAGCGCATCCGAGCGAACCGGGAGTATCGGGGAAACGCTCTAAAATCTCTCTGCCGACCTTAGTCGTTTTCGAGGGAGACGGAGTTACGTCCGCGCCGTACGTTCTCATAACCTCACGGCGGAACGGCTTCTGCTCATAGCTCGTCTTAACCATGTAAACCTTGCAGTCGAGTCCGAGATAAGCGCACGCCATCGACAGTGCGGTACCCCACTGACCCGCTCCGGTCTCGGTGGTAACGCCCTTTAAGCCCTGCTGTTTTGCGTAATAAGCCTGTGCGATAGCGGAGTTGAGCTTATGCGAACCGGAAGTGTTGTTGCCTTCAAATTTAAAATAAATCTTCGCAGGCGTATCGAGAGCCTTTTCGAGATTGTACGCTCTTACTACGGGCGAGGGTCTGTATGTTTTATAATAATCAAGTATTGTCTGCGGAATTTCGAAATACGCGGTATCGTTATCAAGCTCCTGCTTTACAAGCTCGTCGCAGAAAACGCCGTCAAGCTCCTCGGCAGTCATTGGCTTTAACGTGCCGGGATTTAAAAGGGGCGCGGGCTTGTTCTTCATATCAGCGCGGACATTATACCACGCTTTCGGTACCTCATCTTCGGACAAATAGATTTTGTAAGGGATTTTTTCGCTCATTTTCTTTTCTTCCTTTCCTTTTGCGGGACCGATAAAAAAAACTCCCGTCCCGCAGTTACATTTAATAACTGCCGGGACAGGAGATTAAGCTCCTGCGGTGCCACTCGGCTTGGCGGATATTCCGCCCGCTCTGCGTATGCTGTCACATACCGACCTTTTGTAACGGAGAGTCAGCTCCGTCTTGCCTACCGTCCGCAGATTAAAATGCGGATTTCCGCTCGCCCTCATAAGCCCATTCGCATATACTCCGACCGCCCCGCTTCCACCGTCCGGGACTCTCTGAACGCCGAATGTAAATGTTACTCACTCTTATTCAACGGTTTATATTTTGAATTATACACACTTTTTTCATAATGTCAATAATCTTCGGAAAAAATTTTCTCATTGAATTTTTATTCGTATGCATTCTGTTAAAATTATATGAAATTATTGACTTTGCAAGTTATTTTATTTATAATATCAATATTAATGCATACGGAGTGATTTTATGTCATCATCATCTAATATCAGAAAGCTGCTCGTTTTCTTATCGTGTCTTGCTTCTCTCGTTGTTTTATGCGCGGTTACGGCATTCGCGGAGGACTACGGTAACTTCAGATACATGAAGTCCGAGGACGAGTCTTACATAATCATCACCGGTTACAATTCGGACTCCGAAACTCCCGAGACGATTGATATTCCCGACGCTATCGACAATATCCCCGTTACGACGATATCCGACGACGCGTTTAAGAATAACGAGGCTGTCGGCGACGTGATTTTCCCCGATTCCGTTACGGATATCGGCACGGCTGCGTTCGCAAACTGCGATAATATCAAATACGTTATTCTCGGCAAGGGCGTTAAGACTATCGGCGCGTCCGCGTTCTATGAGTGTACGAATCTTGAAAGCGTTTATATGTTCGACGAGGTTGAGACTGTCGGCGCAATCGCGTTCAAGGACTGTCCCGCGTTAAAGAGCGTCAGACTCGGCGAGAAGCTTAAAACAATCGACAGAGGCGCGTTCTTTAACTGCAATTCTCTTAAAAACATAACCCTTCCCGCGTCCGTTGCCGAGATCGGCGACCATGCATTCGGCGTATTCCAGGACGGAAACGTCGTTTCTCCCGAAAACGGATTCGCGCTCATTTCGTCCTCAGACATCGCAAAATCATACGCTGCCGAGGCTAAAATCAATATTAAAAACGCGGAAACCTGCGAGCATGACGGCGAATGGGCTGTCGTCAGAGTCGCTTCCGATTCCTACACGGGTTATGAATTCAGAACCTGCACAAAGTGCGGAATTCTCGAAATCAAAGAAAATCACGATATCCCCCCCGTCGACGACACCGGTGCGGCGGTAAGCATCAGCGTGATATTCGTTTTGATTATCGCATTCGGTATACTTATGTTCTTCTATGTTAAGAAGTCACACAAAAGACGCGACAAGGCTATTGAGGAATATGCTAAGGAGCATCCCGAAGAAGCAAAAAAAGCGCGCGAAGCTGAACAGGCAAGAAAAGAAGCCGGAAAAGCTAAAAAAGCCGCAAAAAAGAATAAATAATTCAAAATCGGAGGCCGATATAAAACATACGGCTTCCGATTTTTTTCACTTGAATATAGTATTTTTATGTGCTAAAATAAAAATGCAAAAAAACATGAAAGGAATTTTGTTGCCATGAAAAAAATAACAGCAGTCATTCTCTCGTTTGTTATGCTCCTTGCGATGTGCGTTCCCGCATTCGCCGCGACGGGCGTTTCCGCAAGAGAGATAATGATGGGAGACCTTGATTCGAATAAAAAAGTCAACGCGGCAGACGCTCGTCTTGCTTTGAGAGTCGCTTCAAAGCTTGAAGAAAACAAGTACGACCCGAACGCATACGACGCCGACGGAAACGGAAAACTCACCGCAGCCGACGCGAGAATCATATTAAGAGTCGCAGCAAAGCTTCAGAGCTTCGACACGGGCTTCGACGCCGACGGAGTTCCCAACGTTATCAAAGCTTTCAAAACAGGCGTTTTCGATATGGACGCGACGATGAAAGCCGAGGGTACCGAGATGGATATGAAAGTTACGCTCGCTGAAAACGGCGTTTACATGGATATCGGCGATTTCCTCGAACTCGGAACTATCACGGGCGTTCTTGTTATTGATAAAAATTACTACGCAGTCGGCAAATTAAGCGACGGTACGCGCACCGCGCTCATGATTCCCGAGAATATGATAAAGGACATGGGCGAGGATATGGACATAGCCGGTATGGTTTCGGAGATGTCCGAGCTGTTTAAAGCCGATTTCGACACCGTAAGCGAGGCTAAAACCCCCGACGGCAAGGATGCAATATGTTATTCGAAAACCGGGGAAAACGGACTTTACTCCGCATACTATGTAGATTATACCGGCAAGCTTCTCGTTTTTGAGGGCGGAACAATAAACGCCGACGGTACTAAGATCACGATAGATACCGTTATCACATTCAATTCATTCTCGGGAACGATCGACAGATCAATATTCGATATCAACAGCTACGTCGTAATGTAAATCAAATCAATACAATATACGGCTCCGACAGGTTCGAAAAACTTGCCGGAGCCTATTTTTGTCAGAATACGGTTTCTATTAATTTATATGCCCCTGTCGGAGAGTATGTAAATGAATCCATGTGCTCCCCGTCGAAGAAATACCGCGTATCGGTATTCGTATTATCGCCCGAAAAGCAATCGACGATTATAAGCTTGACTTTCATTTTTTCGGGTATAATGCTCTTTATAAACACGCCCGCGCTCATTCCCTCGGCAACCCCCGGCGTTTTCTCCGCAAGCCCCGCGAAATTCGGCGTAAGCTCGACGAATATTCCATAGTCCTCGACAGAACGGATTATTCCCGGCACGGTCTCGCCCACGGTAAAAAGCGACGCGTTTTCGCTCCACGTACCGAGCAGTTCTTTATGTGTAAGCGAAACTCTGCCGAAAGAATCAATCGACTTAACAACGGCTTTGATGACCTGATTTACTTTTAATCTTACGTCCGGGTGAGGAATCCGCGATACGGATATCCCGTCAATCGGAAGCAGAGCGGAAATTCCGCATCCTATATCGCAGAACGCGCCGAACGGCTCCAAATGCGTGACCTTAGCCTCGATAACGTCGCCGGGACGAAGATTGTTTATGTATTTTTCACGGCATTCATCCTGAGCAAGCCGACGGCTCAACAGCGCGTAACGCCCGTTTTCGGATTCTTCTTTAATATCGACAACCTTAAAACATACGATTTTATTGACTCTCGAAATTATGGCAATATCGCGTGCCGTCCCCTCGCGGATTCCCTCGGCGCATTCTTCACGCGGGATAATTCCGCGCATGCAACCCAAATCGACGTGCAGATTGTGTTCGGAATCGCACAGGATAACGCGCGAGGACAGAATTTTCGAATTCAGCATGGCGTCCCTAACCGCCCCCGCAGTATAACATGACGGTCTGCCGTTTAGTCCCTCGGGCTTATAAATACTCATATATAAACTCCCTTTCTTGATAACCTTAAACCTCGTAATTAATGTATATGTGTTTCTTTCATAACATATCACAATAAGGGGCTTCACTTACGAAACGAATTGTGTTAAAATTAAAAGGGGTGATATAATGGACGTGCACGTAGGAGATATTTTGGAAATGAAAAAACCGCACCCGTGCGGCTGTAAGGAATTCCTGCTGCTGAGAGTTGGAATGGATTTTAAAATAAAATGCCGAAGCTGCGGACATGAAATCATGCTCCCCAGATCCAAAGCGGAGAAAAATATAAAGAAAATAACGAAAAAATAAGTATGAAATTTTCCTTTAAAAATAATTGTACCGCAAACCGAAATTAACCGGTTTACGGTACTTTTATTCTTATATTTTATAATCAGAACGTCGAACTCATATCCGACTGAACCTGCTCGACAACCGTCTTTTTATACGTTGAATTCTTGATTTTTTCCTGCAATTTCTCGTAGTAAAGATCTTCGTCGAACGGAATTTCGACTGTTTTGTCAAGCCATGACGACAAAAATGCCGCGTTGGAAATGGTAAGTCCGTTTATGCCCTCTCTGCCGTCGGCGATAAGTGGTTCTCCCCTTAAAAGATGAGCCGCGAACGCGTTGACAACGCCGACGTGCTGTTCGTTTTCACCGTCGGTTTCAACGTCCTTCCATTCGCATTTAATATTCGCAAATCCTTCGGGGCAATTCTTTAAATTATCGCTGATATTTTCTGCAAGCTCACACATTTTAATGGTGAAAGCATTTTTTTCGCCGTCGTGCTCGCATACGATTTTCGCTCTGTCGAGCGTTATTTCGAGTCTGTTCGTTCCTGGGTAATCACCCGTCGTGGTGATGAATGTGCCCGTCGCGCCGTTGGGGTACTCGGCGTAAATCGTTACGTCGTCCTCAACTTCTATATCGTGCCATTTCCCCTCGTGACATATCGCCTTAATCCTACAGGGCATACCGCAGAGCCACTGCCATAAATCAAGCTGGTGCGGACACTGATTGAGCATAACGCCTCCGCCCTCGCCCGCCCATGTGGCGCGCCATCCGCCCGAATTGTAATACGCCTGCGTACGGTACCAGTCGGTAATAATCCAGCTTACGCGCTTCATTTCACCGTATTCGCCGGATGAAATAAGCTCTTTAATTTTTCTGTAAACGCAGTTTGTACGCTGATTGAACATTATCGCGTATGTAAGCTCGGGGTGCTTGTCAGCTTCTTTAATAAGCTCGCGTACCTGCTTTGTGTAAACGCCCGCGGGTTTCTCGCTCATAACGTGAAGTCCCGAATTGAGAGCCTTAATCGCAATCGGCGGATGCGAATAGTGCGGAGTCGCGATAAGAACCGCCTCGCACAGTCCGCTTTCGATAAGCGAAGAAGCGTCGCTGAAGCAGACGACGGACGGAATCTGCTCTTTTGCATATTCGAGTCTTGCGGGATTGATATCGGCAACACAGGTTATCTCGACCTCGGGAAGCTTTGAGTCGGTATAATTCTTTATATGACTGCTTCCCATGTTTCCTACTCCGATAATTCCGAGTTTAATTTTATCAGGCATCGGTAAACCTCCAATATAATACATTATTAATTAATAATTATAAAAGCAATAAATCAATTTGTCAACAAACAATAATCCGACAGACAGATTTTTGTTTGCAGCAGTCAGCGGGCAGTGATTAGAAAAAAATTTATACCTTATAAATTATTTTTTTCCTCTCCATATCGTCGATACATTCCTTGACGTCACGTTCGACGTCCTGTCTGTCTGCGTCGTATTCTTTCAATATCGCGTTCACTGCGTCATCTGTTTCCTTCCCCTCGGCGATACAGTCGTAAATAATTCTCGATGTGGGATTGAGCGCGTAAATGCCGTTAAAGCCCTCTATCTCCTTAATCGGAACGAGGACGCTCTCACCCATTATATCCCTTAACGCAATCGAATCGGAAATTTTATATTTACTCATCATCCTTTACCGCCTGTCTTAAATAATTTATATTTTCATGATAAAATGACCGCGTTCTTCTGCACTGATATTCGGGAACAGCATCAAACCGTCCCGTCTCCGCCCTGCACGAAGCCGCGCACACGGAGCATATCGGCTTATATTTACATACCGAACACTCTGCGGGCAGGCGGATTTCCGCGATTTTTCCGCCTAATTTATTCCACGCCTCGATAAAAGAAGAATCCAGTAAATCCTCGTACGGCTCGTTCATCATTCCGCACGGCGAGAGCTTACCGTCGTACGTTATCCAGTACGAAGCCGTACCGGCACGGCACATTATTTTCTCTCCGCTCTCGTCCGAGCAGCCCGATATAAGACCGCCCTCAACGCGAGCAAGCGAGCCGACAGCTTCGGCTCTGATTCTGTAATGCTCCCTGTCGTAAACGAGCCTCTCACACTCGGCGGCAATCACGCCGGACATTTCGGGAGTCATTCTGTCGCCATCCGAAAATTCACGCCCCGAACGCGCAGGCGGGAACATGTAGCTTGCGCCCTCTATGAACAGATCCCGATTCCGGGCAAATTCATACACCTTTTGAATATCGCATGCGTTCTGCGGATTAATGCTCATATTAAGCTTGACCGCAATCCCCGCATCCAAAAGCATATCGACTCCTGCGTACGCTTTTTCATAAGCAGAAGAAACGCCCGTGACCTTTTCGTACGTTTCACAGCTTGCGCCGTAGAGAGTGACGTTGACCCTCGCAGGCGGATACTCTTTAAATAAATTTATAATATCACGATTTATCAGCGTGCCGTTCGTGTTTACGCACACCGAAATTCCGAGTTCTTTCGCTTTAATATAAATATCCCGAAAATCCGTGCGGATAAGCGGTTCCCCGCCCGTTATCAGCAGAAGAAGCGTCCCCGCCTTTTGCAGTTCGTTTAATATGCCGAATATTTTATCCCTCGGCATTTCGCGTTTTTTCGCTTCTGTGCAGTCCGATGTATGAATGTAGCACATACGGCAGTTTAAATTGCACCTCGGAGTGATTTCGAGCGTTCCGGACAACGGAGTTCGGTTTTTTGAGGCGAGCGCAAAGAGATGTCTTAAATACGGAGGTTCCGTGCTTTTCATTTTATATCCGCCTTACTTGTTGAATCTATAAACGACTTAACCGCATTGACCGCTCCCTCGCCGGGCAGACACTTCAGACTGCACAAC
This sequence comes from uncultured Oscillospiraceae bacterium, assembly GCA_900543395.1. Lineage (GTDB taxonomy): Bacteria > Bacillota > Clostridia > Oscillospirales > Acutalibacteraceae > CALACW01. The sequence goes on from UQQT01000044.1 coordinate 14,430, forward strand.
GGGACGTGTGATATGACATCCACGCACAGCCCGAGAGCGGTATTCTGATTTTCACGTCTGAAAGTGTCGAAAACGGCGCACTTCATAAGCGAAGCCATAGCGTCGACCGCTCTTAATTTTGTGATTTTATTCTCTTTTGCCTTTATCGGAAACGCGATAAGTTTTACGGGCAGATCGCGGTCAAGACATTTTCCCGACGTTCCCGCAACGGGCAGACTGCCCGCATAAACCTGTCCGTCTTTTAAATATACGAAGCACTTGTCGCCGTTTACCGTCACGGCGTTTTCATGTTTTTCCCACAAATCCGCCTGCGTACTCTTGCCAGCGCCGGACAGCCCGGAGAAAAGCAGAGCCTCGCCCCCTATGTCGCAGTACGAAGCGTGGAGCATAAGCCGTCCGAATTTCAAAAACGCGCCCGGCAGATCCATAACCCGAACAAGATAATACATGTCAAGTATCGTATCTTTGTACCCCTCGTCGATTGTCAAAGTGTAAGAATCGGATGAATCATACGACAAATCGGCGTAGAGCTTGTTTTTGGCAATATCAAAAAAAATCTTATGATAAATGCCCCTGTAATCGGCATACGAATACGACGAATCGGGATTTTTCACTCCCTTTTCGGGTATACTCTCCAATTTTGCCGTCTTAATTTTGTAAACAATGTCGGCGCGCACGTTTGATTCGCATAAAAACACGGGCGAATGTCCGCTCTGTTTAATATCCGTATCGCTGTCGATTCTGACGTAAACACCCGCGAATTTAAAATCAAGAATCATAGTATCACCGTTATAAAATCAAACGGCGGGGACATAAAGATGCCGTCCGCCGTATAACTGTCTGTTAAATTATGCCCAGTTGAACGTCCATTCCTCGTTCTGCTCGCCGGTAAAGCCGACGGTAGCCTTGATAAAGCCCATACTGCCCGAACCCGTTACGGCCATGGGAAGTCTGTACTTAATGCTGACGATTCTGTTATTTGAATCAATCGTCGCGGTGACGGACGAGCCCGTATAGGTAAAATCGCACGCGGTGATTTTAACGGAGCCGAGGTCGAGATTGTTAAGATTAAGATATCCTATAACGTTGCTCGTGTACTGCGGAACGGGAGAATCGAGAGTCGTTTTCTCCTCGACAAGAGTCACGTTTATAACCGTATTCGTTCCGTCGGAGGAGGCGGAGGCGGAAGCCACGCCGGCCGCGGGAAGAGAAAAATTCTTGTCAACGGGGGGAATCGAATTGAAGGTAATGCTTTCGCCCTTAGCGTTGGTTCCCGCGCCGTTTGTGAACGTAATGTCCTCCTCGGTCGGCTTGGTAAACTTATCTACGAGCGGGGTTATGATATTCTTGACGGTGTTTCCGCCGGGGCAGTCCGTAATTTCGACGGTGATACCCTCTTTATGGTGAGCGGTGCAGCTGCCCGTGCTTGATTTGGTCGTGTTCATGGCAAGAGTCAGCTTATCGAGAATCTGCTGTGTGTTCCACGACGAGGGATCGCCCTCGGGAGAGGCGGCAGGAGTCTGAGCCTGATTTGCATTATCGGCGGGAGCCTGAGCCTGGTTGTTTGCATTCGCATTCTGATTCTGCTGAACCTGATTATCGGCGGCGTTCTGCCGGACGTTGGGGGTCTGAACATTATTGTTCACATTTCCCTGCTGAATCTGTCCCTGCGTACCCGTTTCGGGCATGAAAATGAGATAAACGCCCATGCCCATGAGAATAAGCGAGAACACAAGACAAATACTTATAATAGCTTTCGATCCCTTTGTCATATTACTATCACTCCGTTATTTTGCGTATAAAAGATTTATTTTCGTCTTTTATGTCTTTTTATAATAGTCTATCATAATCTAAAAAATATCTCAACATATTTTTTTTGTTAAAAACTATCTCAGTGTATAATTTTTTATAAACAAAATATGAATTTTTATAAAAAAAGTAGAATTTGCTTATAAAAACGCGATAAAAGTTGATTTATTGACGACAAATTGTTAAAATATTAACAAGCAGGAGATGATTGTACATGACTAAAGTCACAATAATAGGAACCGGAAGCGTCGGTTCGACGATCGCATACACAATGGCAGTGCAGGGCATAGCCTCTGAGATTGTAATGATAGACATAAACAACACAAAGGCGTCCGGCGAGGCGATGGACATAAATCAGGGTACGCCGTTCATGTCCCCGGTAAAGGTTTACGCCGGAACCTACAGGGACGCAATAGCCTCCGACATAGTAATTATAACATCGGGAATCGCAAGAAAACCCGGACAGACGAGACTTGATCTTACGAGAACGAACGTCGGGATATTAAAAACCATATCCGCACAGATAACGAAGTACGCGCCCGGCGCGATTTATATAATCGTCAGCAACCCGGTTGATATTCTTACTTATGTATTCAATAAAATATCCGGAATCCCCGAGAACAGAATCATCGGTTCGGGAACGATACTTGACACGGCGAGACTCCGCTCGAGAATCGCGGATTATTATAATATAAATAAGCAGAACATACACGCCTGCGTTTACGGCGAACACGGGGATTCGTCCTTCGTTCCGTGGTCTATGTGCTCGATATCCAATATTGAAATAGACAAATACTACGACTGTCTCGAGCTTAATAAGGACACGCCCATACCGAGACTCGACTACAACGAGGTTGAGAATTATATTAAGAAGTCGGGCGGAGAGGTAATATCGAAAAAGGGCGCGACCTTCTACGCCGTCGCAGTCTCCGTATGCCATATTGTAAAATGTATTTTCTCCGAGGCGGACACGTCGATGACCGTTTCGTCTATGATGCACGGCGAGTACGGAATCGAGGACGTTGCACTGAGTATTCTGACAATCGTCGGCAAGAACGGAATAATAGGAAAAATCAAAACTCCCCTTACCGAGGAGGAACAGGCAAAGCTCCGTTATTCGGCTGACTGTCTGAGAAAAATTATAGACCAGATAGAAATATAACATCAATAAATACGGCGGATTCGCATGAATCCGCCGGCTTTATTGTTTCATTGGTTGGTGGTCAGTTGTCAGCAGTCAGAAAAGATTTTGTTCAAATTTCTATGATAATTAAATTAAAATTATTGTAAAAATTTGAATTGTGACGCATGTCTTTCCACCCCGCATATTTTGTTTATGCATTATAATAAATTATTGTTTACTCCGCAAGCGAGTTAAAAAATTCCTCATATGAATCGACGGCTTTGTATGAATCGACATTTTGCATATTGTCGGGTATTTTCGAATCGAATCCGTCGCATATAATACTCTCCAAAAGACGCGACTGCGCGTCGTATACATTTATCTGTGCAACGGTATCGTTTACGTAATAAACTCTGTCGCTGTAACCGTCCGAATACGTAACGTCAAGACAGAATCCCGCTTCGGAATCGATCGTCGCCGCGTACAGTTTATAATCCTTAACAAGCGACATATCGAATATCTTTAATTTAAAGTCATCGGCAGTCATTCCGAGAGTCTGCATAAGCTCGTTCGTAACCTCAAGACGCGTCGAATTCTTGACGTTAACATAATAATTCTTTCCGCCGAATGAGCATACGCCTATCTTAACGCCGTTCTTATCCTCTGTCATAAAGTGGTTCGACCCGTCGACGGCAAGAGAAAATGTATCGGTCTCACCCGTAGACACGGAGTAAATTTTTCCGCTTAAATAAAAATGTCCGTTTAAAAATGATGTAAGAACGTCGGGCAGCGCGGACACAGAAACCGTCTGATCGGATTCGGCAATATCGTGACCTCCCGCAGATTTTAAGTCGGGGATCGTCGTTTCGGCTTTATTGTCGTTATTTACGGCGGTCTCAGCGTAGGACAGATCACCCTTACCCGTAACAGTGCCGATTCCGTTCGGTTTTTTATTCGAATCGGGAGAAACGAGAAGTATCACGCCCGCGGCGGCGCAGACGAGTGCGACAACGGCGAGAACGATAATAAGCACCTTTTTCTTCTTACCGCCCTTTTTTGCACCCTTGCCCTCGGACTGAACGGACAAAACCTGCGGACGAGACTTTTTGTTGACCTCGCCGTAATTAACTTTTACTACCTCTAAAGTAATTTCCGTGATTTCCTCCGAACCGATCGGATAAAGCTCGCGCGCGGGACATACCTTACCCGCCTCGCCCTCGATAATTTCCGATGTAATTTCTTTCGTCGTTTCCTCGCCCGAAACACTGTATTTAATACGGATATCGGCGGACGAAACGCTTTTATCCGAAATATTTTCAAAAACAAGTCCGACCGACGTTTCGTTCGTTTCGGTGTTTTTTATAAGCTGATACTGCTTTATAAATACGCCCTCGTCCGAATCCTTTTTGGAAAACGATTGTGTGCGTACGGTTTTAAAATTATTCTGCATAATATCACCCGATTCGATTGTAACATATAAAACGTGGAGCAGTCAAGAAAACAAACGATAATTTACACTCCAAAACGCAAACATTCTTTTTCAGTCTCCCGGACTGTTTTCTTAACGCCGCTCACCCTCTCGGGGTTTGAATCCCTCCGCCGAATTCCAAATAAACATCCCCGCTGCCGCGGGGATGTTTTTTATGAAAGTAAAGACCTGTTTTGATACCAAATTCACACGGCACAGACCTTTTATTAAATGATTTACCCACCGTTAAAAGGTATAAATTGAGGAACTGCCCGACCGGAGGATAAGACTATCAATAGTGTGCAATCCCGCAAGAGCAGGTTTTGTTAATTTTAAACAGCTTCC
>UQQT01000045.1 GCA_900543395.1 uncultured Oscillospiraceae bacterium
TTCTCGTCGTGTTCGTCTGCCGATACGGAGCTTCGCAACAGGCTGATTATCGAGGGGATGGGCGTCGACAGGGACGAAGACGGCTTCGTGCTGACCGTTCAGGCCCTTAATATGACCGCTTCGAGCGACGCCGTGATCGTATATACCGTAAAGGGAAACAGTGTTTCGGACGCTCTGTCGAAGCTCAGGCTTGTCAGCGGAAAAAATCCGCTTTATTCTCAAAACAGAATTATAATTATCGGCTCGTCCGTCGAAAACGAGATACCCGCCACGGTCGACTTTTTTGTGCGTGAATACGCCTCGCGCATAAATGTACTCGTCGCGGTGAGTGAAAACAAAGCATCAGCTATCCTCAATTCTCAGTCGGAGTCCGGGGCGATAGGCGCGAAAAGCGTGCAGGAGATAATCGAGCAGGGAAAGCTGTATTCGCATGCGGGAAACAGCGAAATTTACGCTCTTATGAATGATTTTTCGGACAAAAACGCAGGCGTGTGTATTCCGCTTCTCGGCACGGAAAAGGGCGTTGAGGGAGAAGACAAGGAGACAGTGAATTTAAAAGGCGCGCGTGTGTTTAAAAACGGAAAGGCGCAGTGCTCTCTTACGAATGAAGAGGTTTCGTATCTTCTGCTCTCAACGGGAAAGAACGGCAAGTGCGAGATCGCGTTTAAAGATTCGGATTCCGTTAACGTGACGGTCGAAATCCTTAAATCGAGGACGAAGGTAAAAACGGGCAAAAAAGATTTGCCGAATCCGAAAGTCGAAATCGAACTTAATTTAAGCGCGGGCGTTCTCGAATACGCTTCGGGGACTCCCGACGGACTCAACAGGGAAAAGCTCGGAGAGATAAACGCTCTTTTAAAAGAAAAAATCGAAAGCGACATGTCCGAATTGTATAAAAAAATGCTTAAAGAGGAGAAAACGGACGTTTTTAGATTTGACAGACGTTTTTCCCTTACGCAGAGCAAAAAATATTACGAATTTGAGGACGAATGGGATTCGGTTATCGGGAATATCGAGCCGAAAATAACGGTTGATATCGATTTAAAGAGAATCGGTATAAATTCGGCAAAGTTCAGTTAATTTTTTGTCGATTTGGTATTTACTTTTCTTATAATTTATATTATTATATATTATTATAATGCGTAAAATGCGTAAAATACCCGAATATTGTTTCGGCGCATATTCACGGAGGATAAAGTGGATACCGTTAAGGATGAAAAAAACATTTTCGTATCCGAAGGGGAAATAAACAGGCAGAAGAATTACGTTTCCCTCGTTTCGCAGATACTTTCTTCAAGATATCACGACGCCCCTAAGGCGTTCGTGCATACATACGGCTGTCAGGGCAACGTCTCCGATTCCGAGAGGATAAAGGGCGTTTTAAAAGCCATGGGCTACGAATTCACAGATGCGCCCGAAAACGCAGATCTTGTGCTTTTTAACACGTGCGCCGTCAGGGAGCACGCCGAGGACAGGGTTTTCGGCAACGTCGGAGCATTAAAGCCGATAAAGGTCACGCGCCCGGGTATGATCATCGCGCTGTGCGGATGTATGGTTCAGCAGGAGCATATAGCCGAAAAAATTAAAAAAAGCTATCCGTTCGTAAATCTCGTATTCGGCACGTTCGCGCTTCACAGGGTTCCCGAGCTTCTTTACAGGGTCTTATGCACGGGCAGACGCGTTTTTGAGATAAATCCCGGAGATTCGCGCGGGTCGATCGCCGAGGGACTGCCCGTATGCCGTGACAGAGGGGCTAAGGCGTGGCTTCCGATAATGTACGGGTGCAATAATTTTTGCAGCTACTGCATTGTCCCGTACGTGAGGGGCAGGGAGCGAAGCCGCCGTCCCGAGGACGTCATAGCCGAGGCTAAGGAGCTTATCGCCGCGGGAGCAAAGGACATAACGCTTCTCGGTCAGAATGTGAATTCCTACGGCAAGGGGTGCGATTTCAATATGAATTTCGCCTCCCTTTTAAGAGAGATAAACGCTCTCGACGGCGATTTTATAATAAGATTCATGACCTCACACCCGAGGGACTGCACGTTCGAGCTTCTCGACGTCATGGCAGAATGCGAAAAGGCCGCGAAGCATCTTCATCTTCCGTTTCAGTCAGGAAGCGACAGAATATTAAAAGAGATGAACCGTCATTATACGAGGGAAAAATATCTGTCACTTATAAAATACGCCAAGGAGAAAATGCCCGGTATATCGATTACGAGCGACGTTATCGTAGGTTTTCCCGGCGAGACGTACGAGGACTTTTTACAGACGAAGTCGCTTATAGAAGAGGTTGAATTCACTTCGCTGTTTACGTTTATCTACTCCAAGCGAGAGGGAACGAAGGCCGCCGAAATGGACGACCCCGTACCCGCAGATGAAAAATCGAAATGGTTTAAGGAGCTGTGCGACACGCAGGAGAAGATTGCGGGCAGACGAACCGCGTCGGCAGTCGGCAGGGTTTACAGAGTGCTTGTCGAACCCGGCGACGAGGACGGCATGCTCGCGGGCAGAACAGAGGGCAATATTACGATCCTGTTTAAAGGAGACGAAAGTCTTATCGGAACGTTTCGGAATGTAAAGGTAACGAAAGCTCTTACGTGGATATTAAAAGGCGAGTTGGTATAAAACACGGTTATATAAAGCATTTATATATAAAAAATATTTTTTTCAAGGAGAAAACACATGGACGTAATTAAAATGACAAGAGAACTCGGCAAGGCTATTCAGCAGGATGAGAAATATCTCAAATTTACGGAAGCTAAAAAAGCCAACGAGGCAGACGATAAATTAAACGAGCTTATCGGCAAGCTCAATCTTATCCAGCTTTCCTATCAGCAGGAGGCGGAGAAGGAGACTCCGGACGAAGCTAAAATGAAGCAGTTCGACGAGGAGTTCAGAAGCGTTTACGGCGACGTTATGATTAACGAAAATATGAAGAAGTATGAGGAAGCAAGACAGGAGGTCGACAACATGATGAACTATGTCATGCAGATTCTCTCTCTTTGCGTAAACGGCGAAGATCCCGACACCTGCGAGCCTGCGAACGAAGAGGGCGGCTGCTCGGGCAACTGCTCGGCATGCTCGGGCTGCTGACAAAAAAAACAGTGAGGAGCGGACGGAGAAATATATTATCCGTTCACTCTTCTCTTAAAAATTTGGAGGACAAATTTTTAAGGAGGCAATTATATGGCGTCATTCACACCGATGATGCAGCAGTATTTCAAGGTTAAAGAACAGTATAAGGACGCTATCCTGTTTTTCAGACTCGGCGATTTCTACGAGATGTTTTTCGACGACGCGAAAACGGCTTCAAAGGAGCTTGAGCTTGTTTTAACGGGCAGGGACTGCGGTCAGCCGGAACGCGCGCCGATGTGCGGAATTCCGTACCACGCCGCCGATTCGTACATAGCGAAGCTTGTCTCAAAGGGCTACAAGGTCGCCGTGTGCGAGCAGACCGAGGATCCCGCGAGCGCAAAGGGCATTGTTACAAGAGACGTTATCAGAGTCCACACGCCCGGCACGGTCATAGAGAGCAGTATGCTCGACGAGGATAAGAATAATTATCTCGGATGTCTTTATTTAAGAGAGGACGGCGCGGGCGTTTGCTTTTCGGACGTTTCGACGGGTGAAATTCACGTAACGCAGTTTACGGGAAAGCACGCCGAGGATAAGGTAATAAACGAGACTGCCCGTTTTCTTCCGAGTGAAATACTCGTTTCCGACTCAATCGAAAAATACGCTAAGTTAAGAGAGTATCTGACGAGGAAGGTTACCGTTTTTGCGGAGAATCTCCCGGACGATTGCTTTGCTTACGGCAAATGCATTGATATTATAAAAAATCAATTTCCCGAGGACGTTATAAAACGTACCGAAATAGAATCAAAGCAATACGCGCTCGGCGCACTCGGCGCGGCTGTCGATTATCTGATATCCGTGCAGAAGAGCTCGCTTGAGAACATCAACGATTTCGACTGTTACAACGACGAAAAATACATGACGCTGAACGCTTCGGCAAGACAGCACTTAGAGCTTACCGAGACACAGCGCAGACGCGAGAAAAAAGGCTCGCTCCTGTGGGCTTTGGATTACACGAAAACAGCAATGGGCAAACGTCTTATCCGTTCGTGGATAGAACAGCCTTTAGTAAGCGTGGCGCACATAACGTCGAGACTCAACGCCGTCGAGGAGCTTTTTTCCGACGCTTCGCTTCGCGAGGAGCTTATCGCGGACATGCAGGGCATAAACGACATCGAGCGAATCGTTACGCGAATCGTTTACGGTACCGCGAACGCAAAGGAGCTGCGGGCATTAAGCCAGACCCTTGCAAAGCTTGTTCCTATAAAATTGCTTTTAAAGAACAGACACTCCGCCATGCTCAACGATATCGGAGAAGAGATTGATACGCTTACGGACATTACGGAGCTTATCGATTCGGCGATAACCGACGAGCCTCCGTTCACCGTACGCGAGGGCGGAATGATAAGAGACGGATTCAATCCCGAACTCGATGAATTGAGAACGATAGTTTCGGGAGGCAAGGGATTTTTAGCCTCGATAGAATCCGCCGAACAGGAAAAAACGGGAATAAAGAAGCTTAAAATCGGCTACAACAGAGTTTTCGGCTACTACATAGAGGTTCCGAATTCGTTTAAAGAGCTTGTTCCCGATGATTACATCAGAAAGCAGACTCTCGTCAACTGCGAGAGATTCATAACTCCCGAGCTTAAGGAGCTTGAATCAAAGGTTCTCGGAGCGCAGGAGAGGATATCGAAGCTTGAATACGAGCTTTTCGTTCAGGTCAGACAGAGGGTTGCCGACGCGCAGTTCAGGCTGAGAGCCTCCGCCGACGCGATTGCAAAAACGGATACGTTGTGTTCATTCGCTTACGCCGCCGTCGAGAACAGCTACGAGAGACCCGACGTCGACAATTCGGACGAAATTATAATCAAGGGCGGACGGCATCCGGTTGTCGAGAAGTTTTCAGACGGCGCGCCGTTTGTTCCGAACGACACCATGCTCGACTGCTCGAAAAACAGAACGCTCATAATTACAGGTCCGAACATGGCGGGTAAATCGACGTACATGAGACAGACCGCTCTTATAGCTTTAATGGCGCAGATAGGCTCGTTCGTCCCCGCGAAGAGCGCGAAAATAGGCGTTGTCGACAGCATATTCACACGAATCGGAGCCTCGGACGACCTTGCGGGCGGACAGTCGACGTTTATGGTTGAAATGAGCGAGGTTTCGTCGATTCTCGAGAACGCGACGTCAAAAAGTCTTATAATTCTCGACGAGATAGGCAGGGGAACCTCGACATATGACGGCATGAGCATTGCGCGCGCCGTGCTCGAATACGTCACGGACAAAAAGAAGCTCGGAGCAAAGACGCTTTTCGCGACTCATTATCACGAGCTGACGGAGCTTGAAAACGAATTCGACGGCGTTATAAATTACAACACGTCGGTAAAGCGCAGAGGGGATTCGATTACATTCTTAAGACGAATCGTAAGAGGCCCCGCGGACGGAAGCTTCGGAATCGAGGTCGCAAAGCTTGCCGGACTTCCCCAGAGCATTATAAACAGAAGCAAGGTCATTCTTAAAAAGCTCGAGGAAACGGGCAGCGTCCCCGTCGTTATAAAGCACGAAAAAGCCGGGGACGATTCCGGACAGATATCGTTCGAACGCGAGGCGGGCGACGACGTTATCGAGGAATTGAGAAAGACCGACGTAAATACGTTAACGCCGATAGAGGCTCTGACGCTTATTTACGAATTAAAAAAGAAGATAAATTAACTTAACGAAGGGAGATGACGGATATGCCTAAAATAAATGTTTTGCCTCAGCACGTTGCGGAGCTGATTGCCGCAGGCGAGGTCGTGGAGCGTCCGTCGTCGGTCGTTAAGGAGCTTATTGAGAACTCCGTGGACGCCGGTGCGAGGCGTATAACCGTCGAAATCAAAAACGGCGGAGTTCGGTTTATCAGAATTTCCGACGACGGGTGCGGAATTTCACGCGAGGACATAAGAAACGCGTTTGTCTCCCACGCCACAAGCAAGATTAAGACGGGAAACGATCTCGACAGGATAACGACTCTCGGATTCAGGGGCGAGGCTCTCGCGAGCGTTGCCGCCGTCGCAAGAGTTGAGACGCTTACGAAAACCGCGGACGAGAACATAGGCACGCGGTACGTTATCGAGGGCGGAAAGGAAAAGGAGTGCGGGGACGCGGGCTGTCCCGACGGCACGACGTTTATAATACGCGATATTTTCTATAACACCCCTGCGAGGATGAAATTCCTAAAAAAGGATTCAACCGAGGGAAATTACGTTTCCGATGTCGTTATGAGACTGGCTCTCTCGCACCCGGGGATTGCATTTTCGCTTATAAAGGATAATAAACGCGTTCTCTCTACGTCGGGTTCTGATAATTTGAAGGATACCGTTTACTCCGTGTTCGGCAGGGAGTTTGCTTCGTCGCTTATAGAGTGCGAATATAAAATAGATTCCGTTTCCGTCAGCGGCTTCGTGTCTCTCCCGACGGCGGGCAGAGCCACGAGAAACATGCAGCACTGCTTCGTAAACGGCAGATACGTTCGTATTCCGTCGGCTTCGTCGGCTCTTGACAACGCGTACAAAAACAGCGTTACGGTCGGCAAGTTCCCGTCGTGCGTACTGTTTATAACGATCCCGCCCGAGAGTGTGGACGTAAACGTTCACCCGGCGAAAACAGAGGTAAGGTTTTCCGACGAACGTAAAATTTACGAGGTTATATATTATGCGGCGCTCGGCGCTATTCGCTCGAACGACGTCAGAAATCAGATTAAGCTTGATAAAAAAGAACCGATAAACGAATTCATAAACAGAAACAGAGAACCGATAAAGCAGACCGTCATGCCGGAAAACGTGACGGAGGTTAATTATGAAATTACCGAAACTCCGGCGGACGGCACGCCGAGCGGGAAAATTGAAACAAAGCCCGTTTTATCCGGCGGATTCGAATTTAACAAACGAAAAGTCAACATTGATATTTCGGCGGCGGACGAAGAAAATAATACGGAAATAAAAAATACTAAAAACCCGGCAACAGCCGTAACGGAAGCCTTCGAGCGTAAAAATACCGAGCCGGCAGCCGGACTGACTTCGCCGTCTCAATATGCGAAGCTTCACGAACCCGAACCGCCGTCGTACGCTTTAAGCGAAAGCGAAACGCCCGATTTGATATCGGGATATGAAAAAAACATAAAAACCGCAGAAACCGCCGAACCCGCACCGCTGAAAACCGAGGACGAAAAGGACGCGGAGAATTTCAGCATAATAGGCGAGGCGTTCAACACATACATAATTGCGCAGACAAAAAAGAAATTATTATTTATAGACAAGCACGCGGCGCATGAGCGTATTCTATTCAACGAATTAAAAAAACGCGGGGCGGATTCGTCCTCACAGCTTCTGTTGCGTCCCGTCACCGTAACATTAAGCAGGGGCGAGTATATCGCCGTCACGGACAATCTTGAACTGTTTAAGGACGCGGGCTACTGCGTTGAGGATTTCGGCGAGGGCTGTATCGTCGTAAGAGAGTGTCCTATTGATTTGAGCGAGACGGATATTGCAGATATCGTGACCGAGCTTGCGGGTCAGCTCATGGGCGGAACGAAAACAATGATGCCCGAAAAGCTCGATTGGCTCTATCATTCAACGGCGTGCAGAGCCGCGATAAAGGCGGGAAACGATATTTCGCCGCCGGAGCAGAGAGAGCTTGTAAGACGCGTACTTTCCGACGACGACGTGAGGTTCTGTCCGCACGGCAGACCCGTTATAATCGAGATGTCGGAATATGAACTTGAAAAACAGTTCGGAAGAATACAGTAAACAATAATTTACCTAAGGTAAATTATTGTTTGAAGTAAAAGGTAAAAAGTAAGAGGTAAGAGGTTCGGTGCAAATCCTGACGGATTTGTCATTATAAAAGATATAAATCAAACCGCGTCAGCGAGAAGAGAACGTCACGTTTTATCAAAGCGGGTACAATCAACGTTTTCGAAGAAAACGCAACCACACTTCTTACTTCTTCCCTATTACTTCTTACTTCAACAATAATTTATCGCGTGCAACGCGGTAAAATATTGTTTCTGGGAGGGGAAGCGGATGATTAAAATTGCCGCCGTCGTCGGTCCTACTGCTTCGGGCAAAACCGCGTTGTCCGTGACTCTTGCCGAAAAATTTTCGGGTGAGATAGTATCCGCCGACTCAATGCAGATATATAAAGGTATGGACATAGCCACGGCGAAGCCGACAGAGGAGGAGAAACGCTCAATTTTACATCACATGATGGATTTTCTCTCTCCCGACGTAAGATACTCCGTCTCCGACTACGTTAAGGACGCAAAAAAATGCATTTCGGGCATAGCTTCGAGAGGAAAGCTTCCGATTATCGCGGGCGGAACGGGGCTGTACGTCGATTCATTGATTACGAATACCGAATTCGGCGAAATGCCCGACAATTCGAAAATACGAAAAGAACTTCAGTCAAGACTTGAAAAAGAGGGCAGTTCCGCCATGCTCGGCGAGCTTATGAAAATAGACCCGGAGTGCGCGAAAACGCTTCACGAAAACAACGCCGGCAGGGTAATAAGAGCGTTGGAGGTGTATTACCTCACGGGTGTGATGATGACCGAATTAAAGAGACGGTCGCATTTAACGCCGAGCGAGTATGACGCGTGTATTATCGGAATTAATTATAAAAACAGGGACGTTCTCTACTCACGTATAGATAAGCGCGTCGACATGATGGTACGCGGCGGGCTTATAGACGAGGCAAAGCGCTATGCGGATTTATGTCCCGATGCAACGTCGGCGCAGGCGATAGGCTATAAGGAATTAAAGCCGTATTTCGACGGCGAAATAACCTTGGAATGTGCGCTCGATAATTTAAAACGCGCGACGAGACGTTACGCGAAACGTCAGATAACATGGTTTAAGCGAAACGGGAATATAAACTGGATTTATCCCGATGAGGATAAAAATTATACAGATACGGCGGAAAATATAATTTCCGAATTTTTAAAGAAAGGCGGCGATAACGTATGAAAGACAGACCTGTGAAGGAAAAAAACTCCGCTTCGGGCGAAAAGAGACCCAAACGCGGTGAAAAACAGAAACGCATACGAAAAATCAAAATCGCCGTGCTTATTTTTCTCGCGGTTCTCGCCGTCTCACTCGGAATATACGGCGCAAATCTGAGGTCGTACGACTCACTGAAAACGGGCATTGCACTCTATCAGTCGGTAACGAAGGCTATAACGGCGCAGATGTATATTGTCAGGGATGAGGACTACGTTATAACGAACGTGTCGGGCAATATAGCCTCTGCGGTTAAGGACGGTCAGCGTGTGGGCAAGGGCGACGCTGTAGCCTACAGCTTTTCCTCGGACGCCGCCGCTTCGAATTTAAACAGAATCAAAGAGATCGACTCTCTTTTACAGTATTACAATCACGTAAATTCCTCCTCCGTTTCGTCTGCAGTAACGGACACTCTTCCGCTTAAAAACGATGTCGCGGACGCACTGTTCGATTATCTTAACGCGGTTTCCGACGGCGACATGACGGACTTTAACGACACGTCGGACGAGCTTAGAAAAGCGATTACCGAAATGCAGTTATCGACGGGCGTTAAAATCGACGTAAGCGATAATATCGCTTCTCTCGAAAACGAGAAAAGCGCGCTTTCGGGGTCCGTCGGCAATTATTCGACGATTACTGCGGATCACCCGGGTTATTATATTTCGGGCGCGGACGGGTATGAGAAGCTGCTCGACTATTCCTCATATGACAAATGGACGGCACAGGACGTTTTAAACGCGATTAAGGCTCAGCCCCAATCCGTTCCCTCGGGCGCGATAGGCAAGCTTGTCAACAAATACACGTGGTATCTTGCGTGCGTTGTCCCGACGGACGACGCCATAGGGCTTAAGACAGGTCAGACAAAGACAATTTCGTTCCCGTATTCCTCCGCTCGCAATATAAAAGCCGAGCTTATCAGAATGGAAAACAGCGCGGACGCGGGAATTCTTCTCGTATTCAAATGCAATACGATGAACGAGGAGGTTTCCGAATTAAGAAACGAGACCGCGCAGATCTATATTTCCGAATATAACGGCTATAAAGTCGACAATTCGGCGATACGCGAGGTAGACGGCAGAACCGGAGTCTATGTTATAAAAGCAAACTCGGCGAAATTCAAATACGTTTACATTGTTTATTCGGACGATAAGTATTCGATAGTTTCCGATCCTCCGCCGGTGAAGAACGAACAGGGAGAATACGTCGAGCAGTCGAATGCGAATTATCTCGATTTGTATGATCAATATATTATAGGAGGAGTTGACCTGTATGACGGAAAATATCTCAAGTGACCCGCGTTTTAAGGCGATCGAGGAAAATTACAAAATTATAAAAGAAAACATAGCCGAAAGCGCGCTGAAATCCGGCAGAAGCGCGGATGATATTAAATTCATGGCGGTTACAAAGACAGTTGAGCCTAAGTACATAAATCACGCGCTGTCTCTCGGAATCGATTTAATAGGCGAAAACAAGGTTCAGGAATTTTTATCAAAGAGAGACGAGCTGAATCTCGCCGGAGTCAAAAAGCATCTGATAGGTCATTTGCAGTCAAATAAGGTTAAGAAAATCGTCGGTGAGGTTGATATGATAGAGTCGGTCGATTCCGTCGATATTGCAAGGGAGACAGGCAGGCAGTCCGTTAAGGCGGGGCTTTGCACGGATATACTGCTCGAAGTCAACATCGGCGGTGAGGAGTCAAAAACGGGTATGGATCTGTCGCTTCTCAACGACAGCCTTTACGAAATCGCCGAAATTAACGGCGTAAAGATAAAAGGACTCATGGCAGTACCTCCGATTTGTGAGAACAGTGCAAAATTACGCTCTTATTTTGAGGATATGTATAAACTGTATGTTGACTTTAGGAGCAAAAACATTGATAATGTAAGTATGGAGATACTTTCTCTCGGAATGTCGTCCGACTATTCGGATGCAATCGAGTGCGGATCGAACCTCGTAAGAGTCGGCTCGGCTCTTTTCGGCATTAGAAGTTACAGATAAATAAGATTTGTTTTGCAAGGGAAATATTACGATAATTTTTATCTACGAAAGGATGGTTATATATGAACGCATGGGAGAAAATAAAGAGTTTCGTCAACGTTCCGCAGGAGGATTATGAGGACGACGATATAGGAACAGAGGATTACGATTACGAGGAACCCGCGCCCGTAAAGGAGCGCAAGGCTAAGAAATCGCTTTTTGAAGAGGACGATGCGGACGACGATTACGGCGCGTTCGAGCCGACGAGAAAGGAGAGACCCCGCGCCTCTCATTCACAGCCCTCTTTCAGACCCTCGCCGATTCACACCAACAAGGTAGTTGACATTCACACCACCGCGAAGCTTCAGGTCGTTCTTACGAAGCCCGTTAAATTTATGGAGGCCAAGGAGATCGCCGATAATCTCAATGAAAAAAGAACGGTAGTTCTCAATCTTGAATCCGCTCCAAAGGAGGACGCTATCAGAATTCTCGACTTCCTTACGGGCGTGGCGTATGCAAACGACGGCGAGATTAAGAAAATTGCAAAAAGCACGTTTATCATCACCCCTTACAATGTGGACGTGATGGGCGACTTGCTTTATGAACTTGAAAATAACGGCGTATTCTTCGGATAATTATTTGTCTGACAAAATAAAACGTAACGGAGCGATATCTTATGATAACATCTGCACAGATCAAAGAGCATAAATTCGACCTCTCGGGCGAGGGTGCGTATTCCGCCGAGAGCGTCGACAAATACATGGACGTCCTTTCCGAGGAATTCGACAGTCTTTACAGCGAAAACCGCGAGATCATAAAGAGACTGTCGGTTTTCGCAAAGAAAATAGAGGACTACAAGCGCAACGAGGGCGTTGTCGCCGACACGCTTCTCACGGCGCAGAAGTCGGCTTCGCAGACGATAGCGGGAGCCGCCGACGTCGTCGATAAAATGCTTGAATCCGCAAAGGGTCAGGGTAAGAAAATCATAGAGGCAGCTCACAAAGAGGCGGACTCGATAAAGCTTGACAGGGACGTTATTATAACCGAGGCGCAGAAAACCGCGCAGGAAATAGCGAAGAATGCGGCGGAAAACGCGCAGAACATTATAGCGGCGGCGGACGAAAAGGCGCGCGAGATAATCGATAACGCGCAGAACGAAGCCGACGGCATGATGGAGGAAGTCAAAAATAACACCGACGAATATATAAAACAGGCTAACGAGGAAAACGAGTCCGAGATATCCCGCCGTCTCGACGAGGCGCAGAGCAAGCTCGACGAGTCGCAGACAGTTCTCGATAACGCGAAATCCGAAGCCGAGAACACCGTTAACGAAGCAAAAAGCGAAGCCGAGCTGATAAAAGAGGAAGCCGAGAATATACGCGCCGAGGCACAGAGAATTCTTGACGAGGCGAGGGTGAAAGCCGAAGAAATCAAAGCCTCCGCCGCAGCCGAGAGAGACGATATTATAAATAAAGTGAAGGACGAAGCAAACGCGGTTGTTGTCTCCGATTCACCCGAGGTTAAACCGGAGGATGATGCGGAACCCGCCGAAAACGCGGATAAAACGGAATTTGAACCCGCCCGGGAAGAGACTGCCGAGGTAATCGAAGCCGTTGAGGTTGAAGATGAAAAAATCGGAAACATAAACGACGAAAGCGACGTTGAAAAAATCGAAGAGGAAGAAAGCGTTTATCAAGAAGAAAACCCGGTTGCAATCGATGGCATTTCCTCCGACGAGGACATTATTATAAGCGATTCCGACGTTTCCGAGCCGGAAGAGAACAGCGAGGAAGCCGACGAATTCTTCTCCGAGAGCTGGAACGACGTTAACGTTATAGAAAACGACGTTCCCGTTGCGGTCGACAGTTTCACGCTCGACATGGACGCGTTCGGAGATGCTGACGATACCGCCGATACGGATTCGAATTCCGATTCCGATTCCGCCGAAACGACAGAGCTGGAGGATAAAAAAGCGTCCGAAGCGAAAGCGGATAACGAAATTTTTGCGGATTTTGAGTCTGTTTCGGCAGAACCCGTTTCCGACGAACCCGACGTTAAGAGCGTAAAACACGACACGGTCAATCCGTTCGACGCGACGGGCTCGGACAATATAGACGACGAAAGCGACGTTTTATCCGATTTCGAAATAGATTTCAGCATATTCGAGGAGGATCCCGACAAGGAGGAAAAATCCGCGAATAAGAGAAACGAAAAGAAGAATTCAAAAAAATCAAAGCGTTCAAGGCGTAAATAATAAAGCGTTATTAAAAGGTATATATTAATTATGAAAAAGGAAAACGGTAAGAAAATTCTTATCTTTCTGGGACAGCTTGCGGTCATGGCTCTGCTTATCGGAATAGATCAGCTGACAAAGTACGCCGCCGAACAGAATCTGACAGGCGAGAGAATCGTTTTGATTAAAAATTTCCTCGCTCTTACATATGTACAAAATACGGGCGCGGCTTTCGGCTCTTTTTCCGGCAATACGTTTGTTTTAGCGGGCGTTACGGGCGCGGTTATCATAGCGGGAATCGTTGTTCTCGCGCTCGGCAGGATAAAGGGCAAGCTCCCGTGCATGTGTGCGGTTATGATACTTGCGGGCGGAGTCGGAAATTTAATCGACAGAATCGCGAATAATTACGTAATAGATTTTATCGAGACTCTGTTTATCGATTTTCCCGTGTTTAATTTTGCCGATATACTCGTAACGTGCGGGGTTTTTATCGCGGTAATTTACATGATATACGACTCGGTCAGGGAGTATAAAGAGAAAAAGAACGCGGAGCAGTCCGTCGGAGAGAACGGATGAACGGCTGCTATTCGTTTTCAGTCGACAATGAGAACGCAGGAACACGTATTGATAAATTCATAAGCGAGAATATCGAATCTGTTACGAGAAATTCCGTTCAGAAGCTTATAGAGTCGGGAGCGGTCACGGTAAATTCAGTTGTTCCGCCTAAGAATTATAAGTTAAAAAACGGCGACGATATAAGCGTTATGATTCCCGAACCCAAGGAAATTTCCGTCACGGCGGAGAATATTCCGCTCGATATCGTGTACGAGGATAACGATTTGCTCGTTGTCAACAAGCCTAAGGGTATGGTTGTTCACCCCGCGCCGGGAAATTATACCGGCACGCTCGTAAACGCACTTCTTTATCACTGCAGGGATTCATTGTCGGGCATAAACGGCGAGATCAGACCCGGAATCGTCCACAGAATAGACAAGGACACGAGCGGTCTGCTGATAGTCGCAAAAAACGACGTTTCGCACGTAAAGCTCGCAAGTCAGATACAAGCCCACAGCTTTAAAAGAGAATACGAAGCCGTCGTCGTCGGAAATATAAAGGACGACGCGGGAGTTATAGATAAGCCCCTCGGCAGAAGCCCGAAGGACAGAAAAAGACAGGCGGTCAACGGATTAAATCCCCGTTCGGCTGTCACGCATTACGAAGTTTTAGAGCGGTTCGGTGCGTTTACTCACTGCCGTTTCAGACTCGAAACGGGCAGAACGCATCAGATAAGGGTGCATCTTGCATCAATCGGTCATCCCGTCGCGGGCGACACCGTCTACGGGGGCGAAAAGAACAAATGCGATTTTGACGGACAGTGCCTTCACGCGCGGACTATAGGATTTATTCACCCGTCGACGGGCGGATATATGGAATTTACGTCCGAACTGCCGGAGTATTTCACATCATTTTTAAATAAGCTAAATAATAAATTCAAATAAAAATTAGGAGTGACTTTTTATGGATTCAGCAATGAAGAAAACACTTAAAAATGCCGCTGTCGATATCCGTATGGGCGCGATAGAGGGTACTTTTAACGCAAAGTCGGGACATCCCGGCGGTTCTCTTTCCATAGCCGAGATACTTGCTTATCTCTACTGGAAAGAAATGAACATCGACCCCAAGGACCCTAAAAAGGAAGACAGAGACAGGCTTGTCCTTTCAAAAGGCCACGCCGCTCCCGCGCTTTATGCGGCGCTTGCGTACAGAGGATATTTCCCCGTTGAGGATCTTAAAACGCTGAGAAAGAGCGATTCGTATTTACAGGGACATCCCAATATGAATTACGTTCCCGGCGTCGATATGAGCACGGGTTCGCTCGGACAGGGCATTTCCGCGGCTGTCGGAATGGCTCTCGGCTCGAAATTTTCGGGCGATAAATTCAGAGTTTATACAATTCTCGGCGACGGCGAAATTGAAGAGGGTCAGGTTTGGGAGGCGGCTATGTTCGCTTCTGCCAAAAAGCTTGACAACCTCTGCGTTATCGTCGACAATAACAATCTTCAGATAGACGGAACCGTTGAGGAGGTCAACTCTCCCTATCCTATCGACGAGAAATTCTCGGCTTTCGGATTCAACGTTATCAACGTAAACGGTCACTGCTTCAAGGAGCTTGAAGAAGCGTTCGATAATGCGAGAGCGTGCAAGGGCAAGCCCACCGCGATTATCGCAAAGACCGTAAAGGGCAAGGGCGTTTCGTTTATGGAAAATCAGGTTTCATGGCACGGCTCGGCTCCCAACGCCGAACAGTACGCTCAGGCTATGGAAGAACTCAAGGCACAGAAAGCGGAGGTAGAATAATATGGCAGACGTAATCAAGACCGCGACCAGAGACGCTTACGGCAAGGCTCTTGTCGAATTAGGCGAAAAGAACGATAAGCTTATAGTATTCGACGCAGACCTTGCGGCGGCTACAAAGACGGGTATGTTCAAAAAGGCATTCCCCGACAGATTCATAGACTGCGGAATAGCGGAGAGTAATATGATGGGCGTTGCCGCAGGCATGGCTACCGCCGGATATACCGTATTCGCCTCGTCGTTTGCAATGTTCGCAGCAGGCAGAGCGTTCGAGCAGGTCAGAAACACGATAGGCTACCCCCATATAAACGTTAAAATAGGCGCGACTCACGCAGGTATTTCCGTAGGCGAGGACGGCGCGTCACATCAGTGCTGTGAGGATATCGCTCTCATGAGAACGATACCCGGTATGACGATTATCAACCCCGCCGACGACATAGAGGCAAGACTCGCCGTATTTGCGGCGGCTGAAATGAACGGTCCGTGCTACATGCGTTTCGGCAGACTCGCAGTACCCAGACTTTTTGACGAGAATTATAAATTCGAAATCGGCAAGGGTGTTTACCTTAAAGAGGGTAAGGACGTTACGATTATTGCGACGGGTCTTATGGTTGACAGAGCGCTTCAGGCTGCCGAGCTTCTCAAAGCAGATAACATCGACGCGGCGGTAATCAACATGGCTACCGTCAAGCCCATTGACAGGGATATCATTATCGACGCGGTTAAAAAGACGGGCGCGATCGTCACCACCGAGGAGCACAACATCATCGGCGGACTTGGCAGTGCGGTTGCAGAGGTCGTATGCGAAAGCTGTCCCGCTCCCGTCGTACGTCACGGCGTAGAGGACGTATTCGGAAAATCAGGCCCCGCGCTCGAGCTTCTCGAGATATTCGGACTTAATGCCTCGGGTATCGCCGAAAAGGCAAAGACCGCAATCGCATTAAAATAAGAAAGGCATATAAATTTAACGGTGGTTAAAATGGAAGAAATATATAACGTACGATTTTTCAATAAATTCTGCCGTCTGTGCGACGATTCGTATAACAGAGGCTGGAACGAGGCTAACGGAGGAAATCTTTCGTACAGAATGTCGGAGTTTGACGTCGACGAGGTCAGAAAATATTTTTCATACGAGAGAGACTGGCAGGATATCGGCGTAACGGTCGAAAATCTTGCGGGTGAATACTTCATGGTTACGGGCAGCGGTAAGTATTTTAAAAATACGAAAGAGGAGCCCGACGACAACGTATGCATTATCGAAATAGATTCGACGGGTACGAAGTACCGTATAGTATGGGGACTCGTAAACGGAGGCAGACCGACGAGCGAGCTTCCGACTCATCTTATGAACCACTCCGTTAAGAAAGACATAACGAAAGGCAAGAACCGCGTTATCTTCCATAACCACCCGATACATACGATATCTCTTTCGTTCGTACTTGACCTCGACGACAGAACGTTTACGAGAGAACTCTGGGATATGATGCCCGAGTGCCCTGTCGTATTTCCCCGCGGAGTCGGCGTCGTAGGCTGGCACACCCCCGGAAGCATTGAGATAGCCGAGGAGACCGCAGAGAAGATGAAGCGTTTCGACGTTGTAGTCTGGGCGGGTCACGGCGTATTCTGCGCGGGCGAGAGCTTCGACAGAGTTTTCGGAATTCTCGACACGGTAGAAAAGGCGGCGACCATTCTCTGCAACGTAAAAGCCATGGGCGGTAAGAAGTGGCGCGTGACAAAAGAGCAGGTTATGACGCTTTACGAGAATTACGGCATAGATGTCGACGGAACGTTCTTTGACTGATAAAAAAGTATGGAAGTTCACAAAAAACACTTGTAATAGTTGTTTTTTTGTGATAAAATTGATAGGTAATCATCCTTCCGAATGGAGAAATGCATAATGGCAAACTGTCCTCACTGTAATTATAAATTGTCGCTTGTCGACCTGAAAACCGAATGTCCCGTATGCGGAGTCAACATCCCGTACTACAACATGGACGAGGTTTTAAAGAAAGAGGCTGATAAAGCGGAATATGAGCACGCCATGACTCAGCCGAAATTCGACCGTTTAAAGGCGGCGACAATCGGCTCGACCGTCGCTAAGGTCAGAATCGGAATCTGTCTGCTTCCCCTGCTTGCGACTCTTCTTCCTTTAGGTAAGGAGGTTATTACGCTTCCGTATGCGGTCAAGTCCGTTACGGTCAACGCAATTTCGATTGTAAACGCTTTTTCAAACCTCGATACGGGATTCTTATTCTCGATGATGGGTTACGATAAGGTCGGAACGGCGTACATAGGCTACTTTGTCGGTCTTATTGGTATCGCGCTTGCAGCCGTCGCCGCGCTTCTCAATCTCATTTTCCTCATTATGTCGTGCGGTAAAAAGGGTATACAGCGTAATGTCGGCACCGCTATAGCGGGTATTGTCGCAACGGTTATAGCGGGCGTAGGATTTATAATCTATACCTCGACTATGAAGTCCGTGGCTCCCGACATTTTCTCGGGCAGTATCGGCTGGGGCGGAATCGGAATTCTCGCCGCATTTGCCGCTGAAATCGCGATTAACCTTATCTATAAGAAAAAGGGTATTCAGGTTAAGTATAAGGACGTTTCGCAGTACCTTATCGCTTATGACGACAGAGTCAAGACTGACGATGAGAAGAGCGAAGAGGTTACCGTCGAAGTTGAAACCGCAGAGGTTTCCGAGTAAATTAAAATAATTATTAAGGGCGTACCTTTCGGTACGCCCTGCAGCTTGTCGAAAAAGTAGTTTTCGACAAGCTGTGAGACTGTCGAGAATGTGCC
>UQQT01000046.1 GCA_900543395.1 uncultured Oscillospiraceae bacterium
TGACCCATCATGGTCACGATGTTGATAATGTAAGCCTGTGTCTCCCACTCGCCGTTAAGAATGTAGTTTGTAAGCCATGTTGAGAAAGCGGTGATCGGGTTATCCGAGAAATCGTTCGACCAACGGATGTAAGCCGACGTAAGTCCCTGGAACTGACCGTAGCCTACGTTGTTGGGATACGAGAAAGACGAATCCTTAACGATTAAGTTGCCGGTGAAGAGGTCGCCTATGAGCGAAGTGCCCATGAAAGCGGAGCTTACGGTAACGAATTTGGAAATGTCCTTATAAGAGGTATCGCTGTGAGTCGAAAGGTAAGTAACAGCTACGTTTGCTCCGTAACCCTCGCAGACGATGCTGACCTGGTCCTTATGAGCCTTTTCCTTAACTTCCTTTACAAACTGAGCGAGATTGTCCGCATTCTCGAACGGATCGAGTCTCCAGTCATACTGGAAAACATAAATGTTGTTATAACCGATTTTTTCAGCCATGCCCTTGCCGAGCGTGCCCGCGACTTTCTTGCAGAGCTCCGTATCGGTGCGGTAATATGAAAGAGAATGGGTGTACTTCTGAACGCCTACGTTATTGCTCTTATTCGTACCGTCATTGTTCATGGAAATCTTATCCATGATGGGATAAACCCAGCTGTACGTGTAGTTCAGAATTTCGTCATAGTTGTTACTTGCAACGGCGGTGTTCATAAGAGTAATAAGCTTGCCGATGTAGTAATTCATTTCGGCGTCCGAGGGCGGGAAAACAGTTTCCGCGTCCTGAGAGTTGGGGTTCGCTACCAACGGGTTGGCGTCGATTCCGCCGACAATGATAACGGGGTCGATGGAGTTGTTGTCAGTTACTGCGAAAACGGAGACAGCACATGAAATAAGCATAACTGCCGATAACACGATGCTGAGCGTCCTTTTAACAAGACTGTTCTTCATAAGTAAATCCTCCTTATGTTGTTTGCCACACCATTATATAATAAAAAATAAAAATATGCAAGTGGTTTTAAAATAATTTTAGTTGCAACAGTATGAAAATATTGTTAATAATTTTGAAATTTTTGAGGTTTTAATCAATTATCGGTCTGCACGAGCTTCATTATGACGGTGAAAACGGTAACCGCGCCGAATATGAGAAGCATAAACGTCTGTGCCGAGCTTAGTTCGAGAATTCTGATATCGACTCCCGTATATCCTCCGAGGAGCGAATTGAGAATTCCGCCCAGTTGGTTTGACTCTCCGCTGACAGCGCCGAGAATGTTTCCGACAAGTCCCGTAAGCGTTGAAACAGAAGTGTCGCCCGTTACCGCGGTGTAGATGTCGATAACGTTTATTTTACCCGAAATGAATCCGTGAGCCGCCTTGTTAAAAAAAACGTTCATTAAAAATGCCGACAGTGCGCCGAAGATCGAAATCCCCGCAACCGGGAGCTTCTTTTTAAGAATCGGACTTAATATAATGATGAGAACGGCGCAGAGTATCGCGAGGAAGAAGAAAACGAGGAACGCGATAAGATACCCTCTTGCCTGTTCCGGAATTACGTCTAAAGACAAATTGAGCGTTTTTCCGTCTGCCGCCGCCTGCGTTTTTATATTCGAAACAGCGTGATAAAGGTCGAGAAGCGTTATCTGTTCGCCAATTCCGTACTTTGTCAGAAGCTGATTAACCGTATCCGAAGCCGTTATAAGACGGAAAAAAGGCATAAATACGATTACGGGAAAAATCAGCGCAGTAAGAATAGGAGTGACGATTTTATATAATATTTTCATTTTTTAAACCGCCTTTCGTAAAAACGATTTATTTTTTATCCCAGGACGAATTGAGCTGAACCGTGCGGTTGAACACGGGATTTTCGCTTGTCGAATCCTTGTCCTCGCAGAAATATCCCTGCCGCATGAACTGGAATACGCTGCCGGGTTTCGACTCCATTCCGCCCTCGATAAGACAGGAGTCAAGAACGGTGAGCGAATTCGGATTGAGCTTTTCCTCGAGCGTTCTGCCGTCGTCCTCGGCGGGATTCTCGACGTTGAAGAGTCTGTCGTAGAGATTTACCGTGATTTTACGGCAGTCGGACGCACTTACGAAGTGAATCGTACCCTTTACTTTACGTCCGTCGGGGGAGTTTCCGCCCCTGCTCTCGGGGTCGTACGTGCAGTGAACGCACGTAACGTTACCGTCTGAATCGGTATCGTATCCTACGCATTTGACAAAATACGCGCTCTTGAATCTGACCTCGTTTCCGGGGAAGAGTCTGAAATATTTTTTCGGCGGGTCGATCATGAAGTCGCTCTTTTCAATGTAAAGCTCTCTTGAAAACGTGACATTGCGCGTTCCCATTTCGGGGTGGTCGGGATGAAGCTCAACGTCAAGCTGTTCGGTCTGACCTTCGGGGTAGTTGTCTATTATAACCTTTAACGGCTCGAGAACAGCCATGGCTCTGGGCGCGGAGGCGTTGAGACGGTCTCTTACGCACGACTCGAGCAGACCGTAGTCGACGACGCTGTACGCCTTTGAAACGCCGACTTTTTCAATAAAATCACGGATAGCCTCGGCGGGGTAGCCCCGTCTCCTCATTCCGCATATCGTAGCCATTCTCGGGTCATCCCAGCCGGAGACGTGATGCTTTTCGACAAGCTCGATGCACTTTCTCTTGCTCGTAACGCAGTAGTTTAGATTAAGACGCGCGAATTCTATCTGTCTGGGAGGCTCCTCAAAGCCTATTTCGTTTACGAACCAGTCGTAAAGCGGACGGTGATTTTCGAATTCGAGAGAACACAGCGAGTATGTTACCTTTTCCGCGGCGTCCGAGAGAGGATGCGCGAAGTCGTACATCGGGTAAACGCACCACTTATCTCCCGTCTGATGATGCTTAACGTGCGCTATGCGGTACATAACGGGATCCCTCATGTTTATATTGGGGGAAGCCATGTCTATTTTAGCTCTCAAAACCTTTGCGCCGTTGGGGTATTCGCCCTTTGTCATGCGGTCAAAAAGGTCTAAGTTTTCCTCAATTGAACGCTCTCTGTACGGCGAATTCTTACCGGGCTCGGTCAGAGTTCCCCTGTATTCTCGTATCTCGTCTGCGGAGAGATCGTCGACGTATGCCTTGCCTTTTTTAATGAGTTTAATCGCGCACTCATAGAGAAAATCGAAATATTCGCTTGCGTAATATAAGTTTTCCCATTTGAAGCCGAGCCATTCGATATCCTCCTTGATGGCGTCGATATATTCGACGTCCTCCTTCGAGGGGTTTGTGTCGTCCATTCGAAGGTTGCAGATTCCGCCGTACTTTTCCGCCGTGCCGAAGTCTATGCATATAGCCTTTGCGTGACCGATATGAAGATATCCGTTCGGCTCCGGGGGAAAACGGGTCTGAACGCGCGTGTTTTTGCCCGCGGCGAGATCCTCGTCAATAAAGTCGTGAATAAAATTTGATGATTTTACTGTCTCTTCCATAAAAATTATATTTCCTCTCTGAAAGTTTTAAGTCTCTTTATAACCTTATCCCTGCCGAGAAGCTTCATAATAGAGCAGAGATCGGGCGTGTTTGTTCTCGACGTAACCGCAACTCTGATAACGGAAGATACGTCGCCGACGTGACCCTTGAAAAGCTCGGGGTTTTTCTTATATTCCTTGACGTTCGGGGTAAATCCGAGCGGAGCGCACATGTCCTTGATTTTTGCAAACCATGCGTCCTTATCGTCGTTTTCGTCGTATATTTCAATGTATTTATCAATAATCGCTTTCGCGTCCTCGCTCGTGACCGAACCCGGGAGGAAATATTCGGGATGATATAATTCGTCGTAAAAATACGGTATATAATCCTTAACCTGCGACCACATCGCAATGTCTTTTCTCGGCTTCGGGCAGTCTCTGTCGATTGAGAGGATTCCGAGCGTGTACGCGCGGTCTCTGTCCATTAAATCAAAGAGTTCTTTGTCGTACGTTTCCGCCCATTCGAGCGTTCTTGCGAGCACGGTTTCCCCGTTCATTTCGGATATAATATTCTTGCTGATATCCGTTAATTTAACAAGGTCGAAAAGACATCCGCTCGAGCTCATCTTTTTAAGATTGAACGGGAACGAGAATACGTTCGCGCCGGGATTTGCCCTGCGCCAGTCCTCAAAATTAGAATTTAAAAGAGTGAGAAGATATTCGATAAGACTCTCCTTGGGTATTCCCTTTTCGACAAAGTAGCTGACCGCCGCTTCGGGGTCTTTTCTCTTTGAAAGCTTACGCTTGTTTCCGTCGTCCCCGTCAAGCTTCATGACCTGCGGGGTGTGCGCGTACTTGGGAACCTTATATCCGCAAGCCTTGAAAAGCGCGATATGCTTGGGCGTTGACGAAATCCATTCCTCGCCTCTGATAACGTGTGTCGTTCTCATAAAATGGTCGTCGCATACGTGCGCGAAATGGTACGTCGGAATTCCGTCGGATTTTAAGATAACCTCGTCGATCGTATTTTCGGGCATTTCGATTTTGCCTCTGATTATGTCGTCGAAAATAACTTTTTTATCGTCGCTTCCGTCCGAGCGGAAACGCAGTGTCCACGGCTTGCCGTCGGCGAGATTCTTTTTGATTTCGTCGAGAGTGAGATTTCTGCATTTTGCCCATTTGCCGAAATATCCGCGTATGAGCGCGCCGGAATTCTCCTGCTCATCACGCATTGCCGAAAGCTCGTCCGAGGTGCAGAAGCAGGGGTAGGCAAGCCCCTTTTTGACAAGCGATTTTGCGATGGTCTGATAGATTTCCGCTCTCCTGCTCTGAGTGTAGGGACCGTAGTCTCCCTTTTCCGTTCCGAAGCCCGTAACGCCCTCGTCGAATTCCACTCCGAAAGCCCTGAAGCCCTCGATAATCGCGGAAACGCCGTCGTCGATTTCGCGTTTTTTATCCGTGTCCTCGATTCTCAAAAACGAAACTCCGCCGGTTGCTCTTGCCGTCAGAACGTCGGTCAGCGCGCCGAAAAGTCCGCCTATGTGAAGGTAGCCCGTGGGGGAGGGGGCGAATCGCGTAACTCTCGCGCCCTCCCTGAGCGGACGCGGAGGATAAATATTTTCATAGTCTTCGGGAGTCTTTGTTATATCCGGGAACAGAAGCTCCGCGAGTGTTTCATAATTGTTCAACATATACACCTCATCGGAAAAATAATAATTCTTATCCATTTTAATATTCATTATATAGCATTTAAAATAAAAAGTAAAGCATTAAATTTGTACCCGTATTCATTGACATATAAAAAAATTATGGTACAATATTTGAGAATAAGATGAAAGAAGTTTTAAATATGAAGTTTGAAGAAAGAGAATTCATGCCCGTCATTCTCGGTGCGGATATCACGGCGTACAGTCTTGTCCGCAGCTTTCATGAGGCATACGGCATAAGAAGTCTCGTGCTCTCGCAGAGACAGGCGAAAATCATATCGGAGAGCAGACTGTGCGAGAACAGGGTTTTCGATAATTTGGAGGACGCGGACGTGCTTATTTCTCACCTTGTCGATATCGGCAAGGAATTTGAGGGAAAGAAAAAGCTTATCGTTATGGGCTGCGGAGACTGGTACGTACGCGCGCTTGTTGAGCACAAAGCGGAGCTGTCGCCGTATTACGTCATTCCGTATATCGACCTCGAGCTGCTCGATAAAATCGTGCTGAAGGATAAATTCTACGAAATATGCGACGAGCTCGGCATCAGCCATCCGAAAACCTACGTCTATAACTGCGGAGAGGAAAACGACCTTAAATTCGATTTCGATTATCCGGTAATTGCAAAGTGCGCTTCGTCCGCGCTGTACCACTACGCCGAGTTCCCCGGCAAGAAAAAGGTATTCAGATTCGAGGACGAAAAATCGCTTAAAGAAATGCTCGGCAATCTTGAAAAATCAAGCTATGACTATAAATTCTTAATTCAGGACTGTATTCCCGGCGACGACACGAACATGCGCGTTTTGACCTGCTACTGCGACAGACACGCAAAGGTTAAATTTGTCTCCCTCGGTCATGTTCTCTTAGAGGATCATACGCCGACGGCGATAGGCAACCCCGTCGCAATTATCAATGAGGTCGACGAAAAAATCGCAGCCGCCGCAACTAAATTCTTAGAGCATATAGGCTACACGGGTTTTGCGAATTTCGACATAAAATACGACAGCCGTAACGGCACGTACAATTTCTTTGAAATAAACGTCCGTCTCGGAAGAAGCAACTACTATGTAACCGGCAGCGGATTCAACGTCGTAAAATGGATCGTCGACGATTTGATTTACGAAAAAGACCTCGAGTATACCGTAGCCGACAAAGAAAATCTCTTCTACGTCGTTCCTCGCGGAATCATTATGAAATACGTAAAGGACCCCGAATTGAGAAAGAGAATAAAACGTCTGTTCCGTTCGGGCAAGTCGAGCTATCCGCTCTATTATAAGAAAGATTTAAGCCCCGTAAGAAGATTTTACGTGTACGCTTCATATCTCAATCAGTACAGAAAATACTATAAGACGGAGAAAAACTCCGTCCCCGTTTACGGAAAGTTAAAGTGATACAGATGAAAGAGATTACTTTAGGCGTTCTGGGCGGTCTCGGTCCTCTGGCGACGGTGTATTTTACGGATATGGTCGTAAAGCTCACCGACGCGAAATGCGACCAGGAGCATATTTCGATGGTGATTCTCAATCACCCGTCGATACCCGACAGAACGGATTATATTCTCGACAATTCAAAGCCCGACCCGCTCCCCGTAATGATTGCCGACGCAAAAAGACTGGAGGGCGCGGGCTCGGATTTTATAGTTATCCCGTGCAACACCGCTCATTATTTTTACGACAGAATTCAGGATAACATAAATATTCCCATGCTCAACATTATCGACGAGACGGTTTCCTATGCGAAAAATACCGTTGATAATCTTAAAACGCTCGGAATTCTGGCTACAGAGGGTACCTTGTCGGCGCTCTCGTATCAGCGCGCGTGCCGAAAGTACGGTATAGGCTGTCTTACCCCGGATGCGGAGGATTCCCGGCTGCTCATGCATATAATTTACGACGGAGTAAAGGCGGGCGGAGATATCGATTTCGGCGCGTTCGAGTCGCTTATCGACAGAATGAAGAACAACGGCTGCGAGGCTGTCGTGCTCGGATGCACGGAGCTGTCGGTCATACATTGGGACCATAAAATGAAACGCGCCGACGTTGTAGATTCAATGCAGACGCTTGCGCGTGCGAGTATTTTAAAATGCGGGAAGAAAATAAAAGAGGAGGAGTAATATGTGCGGATTCGTAGGATTTTTTAATGAAACGGACGACGCCGATTTTAATAATAAAACCGTCAGGGCGATGGCGGACAGAATAGTTCACAGAGGCCCCGACCAGGACGACTATTACGTCGATTCCGACGTGTCGCTGGGCTTTCGCAGATTAAGCATTATAGACCTCGACGGCGGAAGTCAGCCGATACTTAACGAGGACGGCACAAAGGTTATCGTATTCAACGGCGAGATATACAATTATAAAGAATTAAGAGCCGACCTTGAAAAGAAAGGTCATATTTTTAAGACGAATACAGATACCGAGACGATTCTGCACGGCTATGAGGAGTACGGAAAGGATATGCTTAAAAATTTAAGGGGCATGTTCGCATTCGTTATCTGGGACAAAAAGGCGAAGAAGCTTTTCGGCGCGAGGGACATATTCGGAATAAAACCGTTTTTCTATTTTATGAAGAACGGCAAATTCATGTTCGGCTCGGAGATTAAATCCTTCCTCTCGAATCCCGCGTTCGAAAAGGAGCTCAACCGCGACAGAATCCCCGATTATCTGTGCTTTGAGTACATTCCGTCCGAGGAGACTCTGTTTAAAAACGTATTTAAATTAGAACCGGCTTCGTATTTTGAATACGAAAACGGCAAATTTACAACCGGTAAATATTATGTAATGAAATACGACGTCGATAATTCGAAATCGCTCGAAGAGTGGGAGAATATTGTCGACGAAACGTTCAGAAATTCTACGGCGGCTCACTGCATAGCGGATGTCGAGGTAGGCTGTTTCCTCTCGGGCGGAGTCGATTCCTCGTACACCGTGCGCGAGGTTTCAAAGCATAATAAGGTCAAGACCTTTTCCGTCGGCTACGTGGAGGAAAAGTATTCGGAGCTTAAAAGCGCGCAGGAGTTTGCAAAGACGCTGGGCGTTGATAATTTCAGCAAGAAGATTTCCGCCGACGAATATTTTAACATAGCTCCCACTGTTCAGTATTATATGGACGAACCCCTGCCGAACCCCTCGGCTCTGTCGCTTTACTTCCTTGCGAAAAAGGCGAGCGAGCAGGTCAAGGTCGTTCTTTCCGGCGAGGGCGCGGACGAGCTTTTCGGCGGTTACTATTACTATACCGACCCGCTCGAATTCGAAAAATATCAGCATCTTCCTCTCGGACTCAGAAAGGCTCTCGCCTCGTGTGCGAAGCTTCTTCCGGACGGATTCCACGGCAAGAGATTTTTGACCCGCGGAGCGCAGGATTTAAGCGAGTATTATATCAGAAATAATTACGTATTTAACTGGAAAGAGCGTTCAAAGGTTCTCTCTCCCGATATTCCGGCGCCCGACCCCGCGGTTTATACGAAAAAATATTTCGACCGCTGTAAAAATGAGGACGGCGTAACGCAGATGCAGTACGTCGATATGCAGACGTGGCTCGTTCAGGATATTCTCGTAAAAGCCGACAGAATGAGTATGGCGAATTCGCTCGAGCTGCGCGTTCCGTTCCTTGACAAGGAGATGCTCAAGCTTGCTTTAAGCATCCCGACAAAGTACCGCGTTACCAAGGATAAGGCGAAAATCGCTCTGCGCGGGGCGGCTCTCAAGCAGCTTCCCGAAAAGACGGCGGATATGAAAAAGCTCGGATTCTTAACACCTCTTAACGACTGGCTCAAGCAGGATAAATATTATAACGCCGTAAAAGCTTCGTTTGAGGGCGAGACTGCGGGAATGTTCTTTAACAGGGATTATATCCTCAGGCTTCTCGAGGAACACCGCGAGGGTAAGGCGAAAAACATGAAGAAGATATGGACGGTTTATTCGTTTATATTATGGTATGATAAATATTTTGTCGAAAACTGATTTCAAGGGGTAATTATATGGACGATTTTAAACCGATTGTAAGATTCTGCGTTACGAGCGATATTCATTATAAGGACGCGGACTGCGTCGAAAAAAAGCGTTTCGAAAAGGGTATGGAGTACCTTTATAAATACGCCGATTCGTGCGAATATAAAAATGTCGACGCGCTGTATGTCGTCGGAGATTTTGCGAACAGGGGCGAGGAGAGTCAGATGAGACTTTTTAAGGAATCGCTCGATAAATGCGTAAGAAAAGACACGCTCATAAATCTTTCCATGGCAAGCCACGAATATATGTGCGACGGAGAGGACGGCGCGAGGGCGAGATTTGATAGGATTTTCAATCAGAAGCCCGATACGCACCGCGTTATAAACGGTTTTCATTTTATATCCGTCACGTGTACTCGCGGATGTCATTTTGACGCACCTCAGATTGAATTTGCAGAGAAAAATCTCAGGGAGGCGGCGGACGCCGATTTTAAAAAGCCGATTTTCTTTTTTCAGCATCCGCACATCATGGGTACCGTTTACGGCAGTAAAAACTGGGGCGAGGACGAGCTGACTCCGACTCTTATTCACTACCCGCAGATCGTTGATTTTTCGGGGCATTCGCATGCTCCGGTAAACGACCCGAGGAGCGTGTATCAGGAGCATTTTTCATGCTTCGGAACAGGCACGTTCAGCTATTTCGAGCTTGACGAATTCGATAAAAATTACGGCACCTGCCCGCCCGGAAACGACGCTGCCGCGCAGATGCTTATAGTCGAAGCCGACGCCGATAACAGAGTCCGAGTAATGCCTTTTGATGTAATTTCAGGTAATTTCTTTCCGTATGTGTGGAGAATTGACGAGCCGTCGAACCCCGATTCGTTTTTGTATACGAATAAAAGATATAAGACAAACGTTGTCCCGTATTTCGGCGTAAACGAGAGTATTTCCGTTACAAAAACGGGCGCGGACAGCGTTGACGTCACATTCTCACAGGCAAATATCGACGAGGATTACGTCGACGATTACATCATAACCGTAAAATGTAAAAAGTGCGGACGAATCGTAAAACAGTACGTCATTTTCTCCGAATATTATCTTTACGATATGCCGAAAAAACTCACCTGCCGTATAGACGGACTCGATAAGGGCGAATATACCGTCACCGTTAAGGCGAGGGGATTTTGGTATAATGAGAGCGAGATAGATTTGTCCGACAGCTTTACACTGTGAAAACGGAGACTGTCGTTTCCGCTTCCGATTCCGGCGGTGCTTTATATTCCGGAGGCATGAGCTTTTCGGATTTACGGACGGCGCCGTTGAGCCCGATTATAAATTCTATGGTGTGACTTGAGCTATACTGTATGCGTTAATTTTATTTGTACGGTTTTCATTGTTTCGTAATTCGTCTTGCACAAAAAAAGCTGATTGTTTTTGTAAAAAACACAGAAAAATATTAAACAAAATTTCTGCACTATTGACATCTGACCGCCTCGTATATATAATAAAAATGTATCGGTGTATTCGGTGTCAGAGGTGCAAAGAGATTTTTCTCCGCGCATCGGGCACTCAGGCTTTCGGTGCGCGGTTTTTTCATATGCTCTTTTAAGCCGTAAAGGTCAGGTCAGGGGCTGTATACGGCGGCGGCGAACCCGCTTAACGAAGAAAAGTGAAAACGCGGATCTCGAAGCACTGTCACTGCACCGAAACGCACAACATACGCGGAACCGGGGAAGACGGATTTTCGCGCACACTCTATCAGGGAGGTTAAATTATGACAAAGGCAAAGTCAATTTTTAAGAAGTCGATTATGTATCTGCTTGTCTTCTGCATGACCGTCTGCTCGATGATTCTTATCATGCCCGCAAACACGTTCAATGCTTCGGCTCAGACTTATACTTTGACTTCTTTCCCTTCATCGTTCACGGCGGGCAATACATATAACATTACGCTCGGCGCGGATGTTCAGAGCTCAAGTAAGCTTCCGGTTATACCGGCTAACTGTACCGTTAACCTTAACTTGAACGGTCATAAGGTTGTTTTCGTATATTCGGACGGACGCGGTGATAATAAAGTCGGCGTCGGTACTACCGATTACTTAAATCACAACCTTAACTACTGGGGCTATTTAACCAATAACGGTAATCTTAATCTTACCGGTTCCGGTACGGTTAAATTACTTGCGGCAAACTACGGCGTAAGAATTACAAGGAATTACGATAATCTTATGGGTA
Organism: uncultured Oscillospiraceae bacterium; assembly: GCA_900543395.1. Taxonomy (GTDB): domain Bacteria; phylum Bacillota; class Clostridia; order Oscillospirales; family Acutalibacteraceae; genus CALACW01. Next base: position 11,318 of record UQQT01000046.1, read on the forward strand.
AAGCCGCAACTATCGTCAATAACGGAACACTCAACGTCGGCGCGGGCGTTACCGTTGAAAACGATATCACGATACACATGAATGACGCTAAGGGCAGTCTTTCGAGCGCACAGTATGCGGATGTTTTCGTATACGGTTTTGCGGTATATAACACCGGCACGGTAAACACCTCCGGAACCATTATCGTTAACGTTCTCGCGGCGGCTTACGCGGGTGCAAAGGGGAACGCATACCACTTCGCTACCGCATACGGTATATTCGGCGGTACGGTAAACGTTCTCGCAGGTAACATCAACGTACACGCTTATGCGGGTGCGGGCGGATCGTCCTCATGGTGTAAGGAAGCGAACCACATGATGTCTACGGCGGTCGGCGTTTATTCGAACAACGTTACCGTTTCCGGCGTTTCCATCATTAATACAAAGTGTGATATCTGGATGTCCTCCGGCGACTACGACTGCTGGAAAAACGGTTATGCCTACCAGCTTTCCGTAGGTATCATGTATTCGAATACCGCATATCCTCAGATAGGCCCCGGATGTAACATAACCGCGTCCTATCAGGCCGTACACGGTCAGAGCATGAAGATCCCCGGACTTCAGGATGAAACGGGCGACGACTTCACGTTCAACAGAAAGATTGCCGATAAGTGTAAAAACGGCAGAAGAATAGCCGTTTCCGTAATGGGCGTAGGAAGTCTCGGCACCGCCGCATACGGCGCGCAGACTCAGGAGACGGATTTCAAGGGCTCATCATGGTTCGGCACAACCGGCGACGATGTTACGAACATGGCTCTCGGATATAAATACTATCCGTACAACGCGTATGCCGCAAATCAGATAGGTAATACCTATGCATACGATATTACTACCGCGAGCGACTGGTGCAAAACCTTTTCCGGCTCGTTCTCCGGCGGAGACGAAAACCTCACATACTTCCAGAACGGTGCGGTAGGTCAGGTCGGCGGTCAGTACGTTATAATGTACAGATATTACAATAAATCCATTTCCGTCAACAATCTTCAGGCCGCATACATGCAGTACAATAACGGCGGAGCAGGCAATTACTCCAACGTAAACTACCGCGGTTATATCAAGGACGGCAATAACCATGACGCGAATTCCGGTGCAACCGACAACGCAGGTACCAACTACCTTTACAAATCGGGCGGCGCTTCAAAGAATACCGCGTTCTTCGACTGGACGAGTGTAACGTATGAAACACCCTCCGTTGCGGATTTCTGCCGCAGAAATCTCTCGATTCTCGCCAACTGGAACGCTAACGGTTCCAACCTTTACAGCCAGTCTCTGGGTATAAACAATTCCGCTTCGATAGGTTCGGGCAAGGTTCTTGTTATTTACTTCAACTATGTTCAGAAGGATCCCTCCTGCATCCGTACCGCGGTTGCTCCCAAGGGTACGGTAATTACCAAGGATTCGACAGGCTCGTCCGTAACGGTTGACTACACCGGCAAGGCAGTAGTTCCCGGTACCGACTTTAACCTCGGTATAATCGACATGGGCGCAGATACCGATATTATCGTTAACAACAACGGCAATACCGGCGACGATACCGTTATCACCAACGCTCAGACCGGCGTTTCCAGAGGATATAATATTACCGGCACGGGCTCGGGTATCAATGTTTCATACAAATACTCGACCGACGGAGGAACGACTTATCCCAATGACGGACTTCCCAAGGATTCCGGAACGTATAAGGTTCAGGTTATCGTTGACTCGGATACCGATATAAGAATTTCCGGAGCGATGAACAGACTCGGCGGAATCTTTACGTTTGACCTTACTATTAACAAGGCTCAGGTTACTCTCGGCGGATTCCCCTCAAACCTTACTTATAACGGCACCTACGGACAGAGATACGTCGACATTATCGACCTTACGGCTCTTACCGCGACGGGCGTTAACGGAGAAATCCCGCTCGGTACGTTCAACATTTCGAGCGTTGACGGAAATCTCTATCCCAACGCTACCGATAACTTCGCCGTTACCGTTACATGGACTCCCGGCACGAGCGCAGAGCAGAACTATGACCTCGTAAGCCAGGATGTAACCATTATCGTTGCTAAGAGAAACGTTACCGCAAACGCAAGCGATCTTACGATTACCTACGGTGATCCCGCTTTAAGCAACGCAAGCATAACGTTTGAGAATCTCGCGGACTGCGATTCTGTTAAAGTCGACAACTGGATTAACGGCTCACAGTTCGAAATCAATTATAACAGCGAGTGGCATTCGTATGCCGTACTTGCGGGCAGCGGATATCTTCCCGCAGGAACGTACGCCATGCGTATAGCTTCGTTCGGCGGAAGCGCTGACACGAACAACACGTTCACTCTTAATGCTTCAAATGCAACTCTTACCGTATCTCCCAAGGTTATCAACTACACCGCGTCCGCAGCAGACAGAGAGTACAACGGCACTACCGAAGTAGACATTTCTCTTACCTACGCTTCGGGTCTCGTCGGCGCAGATGAGATTACCGTAACGAGCGCGGTTAAGGGCAATACGGCCGACGCTAACGTTGGCTCTGCAAAGAAAGTAACCGTAGACGATACTACGATTACCCTTGCCGGCGCAAGAGCGTCCTCGTATAAGGCTGTTATCGCTAACAAGGATAGCCTTACCGTTAATATTACAAAGTCAACTCCCGTTATCAAGACGGCTGTATCGACTCCCGATAAATTAACCTATAATTCGGCGGCAAAGCTTGTTGATTCCGCAGTTCCCTCCGGTTCCGCGGTTGCTTCGTTCGACGGAACTCTCGGCGTAGAGGGTACATGGAGCTGGAAGGTTCCTGCGGCTGTTCCCACCGTTAAGCAGGGAACATATACAGCGGTATTCACTCCTAACGATACCGTAAACTACAACACCGTTGAGACCGATGTTTCTATCGCGGTTGCAAAGAAAGAGATTATCGTTACCGTTCCCGAGCTTTCGGCAAAGTACGGCGACCCCATCCCTGCAATCACGAGTCAGATTACAATGACGGGCTGGACGGGTACCGATTCGTTTGATAACGTAGCTACCACGGGTCAGGCATCCGCAACAACTACGTATATTCAGGGCGCGCCCACAGGCACATACCCGATTGCTATCGAGGGTACCTACGCTTCGGATAACTACTCGTTCAAATATGTCAACAGCACTCTTGCAATAGGCAAGCGTACTCTTACCGTAACCGTAGAGAATGATACAATCACCTACGGCGATGCCGTTCCCGTATACACCGTTGACAATTTGACGTTCGAGGGCTTCTACGGCGATGACGATTACACCGTACTTTCACCCGCTCCCTCGATAAATGCAAACGGTTACTATGTAGGCGCGAACGCAGGCACTTATGAGATCCAGTGTAATGCGGGTACCTCCTCGAACTATGACATTACAGTCAATAACGGTACTCTTACCGTTGATAAAGCGGTTCTCACCGTAACTCCCGACGATCAGGTTATCCCCTACGGATCTCCCGTTCCCGCTTTTACGAGCACCTACACCGGATTCGTTGCAGGCGACTCGGTCACGACCACGGTAATTCAGGGAACCATCACTTATTCTACCACATACGCTCAGAACAGACCCGTTAACGAGTACACGTCGACGGCTGTCGTAGGCGACCTCTCCGCAGTGAACTACACATTTGCAGGCGCAAGCGGTAAGGTAACCGTTATTAAGGCTACTCCGAGCGTTACCGCAGCTCCCACGGCTAACATCGTATTCGGTCAGTCTCTTGCAAGCGCCGTATTCTCGGGCGAGACAGTTCTCAACCCGAACAACGGAAATAACGTTGCAGGTTCGTTTGCATATCAGCAGACGACTCTCGTTCCCGCATACGCTCAGTCGGGCAGCTCGTTCACGGCAAGATTTACTCCTGCCGATTCGGACAATTACAATGCAGTAAACGTTACTGTTGTACTTATCATTGATGAAAAAGAGATTTCCGGTATCCCCGTCATTTCGGGTTCGCCCATGGCGGGTCAGGTGCTTACGGCTTCTCTTGATTCAATGATTCCCGCAGATATTGCGGTTTATAACATCCAGTGGTTCCGCGGAAATGCCGCTGTACAGGGCGCAAACGGCGTTACCTATAACGTAACGAACGCTGATATCGGCAGCACAATCAAGGTAGTCGTTACCGCTAAGTCAAACAGCGGTTACACGGGCGAGGCTTCGAGTATCGAGACCACCGTTGTTATTCAGGCTCTCACCCCCGTTACGTCGGCACAGCTTGATATCGACGTTCCCACCGACTGCGATTATGACAATCAGTATCACTACGCAAATGTTTCCGTAAAGAGCCAGTATGCAGGCTATGTAGGCTCTGTAACCGTTTACTACAACGGTAAGATTGAGGCTCCCAAGGACGCAGGTACTTACACTGTTACCGTTGATATCGGTACTCCCTCGTTAAAACCCGGAGATACTGCTTATACTTCCGATTATTACGGACCCGTTTCAGGTCTTGAAATCGGCAGATTCACAATAAATAAGATTGACTACACCGTAACTTACACTCCCGCTTCGAAGGTTTACGACGGCACCGTAACGGCATCCGCTTCCGTAAATGAGGCAGGTGCGCTTGACGGCACTGTGGTTTCTCTTGCACCCGGATATTACTTCCGGTTTGCAGATAAGAATGTTGGTACCAAGGCTGTAAATGCATACGGTATGGCTCTTACCGGAGCCGATTCGGCTAACTACAATCTTGTAGTTGTTCCCGCAAGCGGAACTATTACGCCCGCTAAGCTTTCAGTAAGGGCAAATGCTTCTTCGAGAGCATATAACGGCGACACGACCGTTGACATTCTCTTCTCGAATATCTCAGGATATGTAAACGGAGAGGACGCAGTCGACATCTATCTTACCAACGGTAAAGGTACCATGTCGACCCCGAATGCAGGAACCAACACGGTTACGAACATTACTTATGATAAGAACGGTATTTCCAAGGATAACTACGAGGTTGTCATTTCGAATATTAACGATGTTACCGTAGTTATCTCCAAGGCTGTTCCTGTTGTAACCGCTCCCACTATCACGGGACTTGAGTATAATTCAACGAGAACTCTTGCCCAGATTGACCTTTCGGCATATGCCGACGCCGACGGCTCGTTCGTATTCACGGATACGACCGTTGTTCCGACCTGTGACGTAACGGCTTACTCGGGCAGATACATTTCAAAGAACAACAACTATTCAAACCTTGACGTTACCATTAACGTTATCGTTGCCAAGAAGATGGTTGTTCTCACCGCAGACAATGCGACCGTAGTTTACGGTAAGGAGGCTCCCTCGTTCACTCTTACGGCAGACGGCTTCACAGGTACGGATAATCTCGACGATCCTAATGTAGCGGGCGGATTCCATACCATTACCACAAACTATGCACCCGGCAGCGCGGTAGGCACATACGACATTATCATCAACAACTCTCATAACTCGGCTAACTATACGTTCACTACGGTTAAGGGCATACTCAGAGTTACACCCGCCGTTCTTAAGGTTGCAGCGGCTGCGGAGAACAGACAGTACGATTCTACCAAGAACGTAAACGTTAACTTTACTATCGAGTCCGGCAAGTACGGTTCGGATAACGTAGGTCTTTCCTACTACACCACCGTAGGTATTGCGGCAAGCGCAAATGCAGGAACGCAGATTGTTACTTATACCGCTCCTACTCTCACGGGTACGAAGGCATCCAACTACGTTCTCAGCATAACCCCGATGTCCGGAAACCTCACCGTTGTTATTGATAAAGCCGATCCCATCGGCGTTGTATTCCCCGACTCGGCATACATCGATTTCGGTAATCCTCTTTCGAACGCACAGTTCACGACCACCGGCAGCGGTGCAGGTAAGTTTGCTTACGTTAACGGAAGCGATGTTCCTTCGGCAGTCGGCACGTTCGCAAACTACATCGTTAGATTTACTCCCACCGATCCTAACTACAAGACTATTGAGAAAGCCGTTACCCTTACCGTTAACGTTGCTAAGATTGACTTCGTAGTAGGTATCAGCGGTACGCTCTACTCGGGCAATCCTCTTACCGCAGTTCTCACCGGAGCTCCTACTCTTTCGACTTCGTACATGAAGTATCAGTGGTACAGAGTAACCGAAAGCGGCGCGGAATCAATCCCCGGCGCAACCGGTTCGGTTTACAAGACGACCGACGAGGATATCGGCGCTAAGATAATCGTCATTGTTTACTTCGACGCTTCTTCGCCGTTCCAGCTCAAGGACGACGCAAACGTACAGAGCGTAATCAACGACGGTATTTCGGGTATTCTTGCTCAGACCACCGAGAACATTTCCGAGAAGTTTATGACCTTCTGGGAGAGACTTCTTGCATGGTGGTACAGAATTATCGCCGCTATCCAGGCTCTTATCTTCGGTATCGGCGGCAGAAAATAATCTGTCGGATTGATTATAAAGACTTGCACTGAGTCTTAAAACAAACATTATCGCCCCTGTCCGAAAGGACGGGGGCGTGTGTTGTATATAGGTTAATGAATTGCCGAACCGCAGACCCGAGAGGAGAACGGTTCGGCGGTTTTGTTTTTCAGGCAACGCAGGATAGGGGGGATTGTTTTTTGTCCTATCATTTCCGATAATTTATGTCGGAGGGGAAACGAATGAAATTGACGGACTCAATTATAAACGAATTTAAGGGATATTTGATTGATAATGATAAGAGTGTGTATACTGTCGAAAAGTATATACGTGATGTTATGAAGTTTGAAGAATTTGCGGGCGATTGTGAGATAGAAAAAGAGACGGCGGGGGAGTATAAGAA